>DATCKS010000364.1:0-27219 GCA_036562265.1 Thermodesulfobacteriota bacterium
CCCGCCAGCGGCGTCTCGCCGTGCGCGCGGGGTAGGGCCGTCTGCCGTGCGCCGGATTGGCGCGGTCGACTGCGGTGGAAGACTCGTTCTGGAGCGGAATAGAAAGCCGGCCCGCCAGGCGCGATGCGCGCGAGGCCGTGCGAACGACAGGGGATCGAACGGATGGATCTCGTCTGGACCGAGTCGCTGCACGCGCTGAAGCAGCAAGTCGGTCCGCGTGACTTCAAAACGTGGTTTGAGCCTCTCGTGCTGGTCGAACGGACCCGCACGGAGGTCGTGATCAAGGCGCCGAACGAGCCCTTCGCGAGCTGGGTCACGCGCCACTACCTCGACGCCATCACGGAGGCCATCGAGCAGGTCTCGGGTCGAAGCCTTCGGGTCCGTATCGTCAGCGACGACGAGCCGCTCCCCGACGCGTCGGCCGACCTCGAGCGCGAGTCCGCCGTGGCGGCGACGGCGACGCGCAGCCGGTGGAGCGCCGGGCAGGGGAGCGGAGGGCACTGGGAGCGCGGGCTTGCGGCGCCTGGGGCGGGGCGCCGCGCGGAGACCGAGTCGCCGGACGCGGTGGCGTCGTCGGGATGGAATCCGCGCTTCACCTTCGAGACCTACGTCGTCGGCCCGTCGAACCAGCTCGCCCATGCCGCTGCACGCGCGGTGGCTGCACGCCCCGGACAGGCGTACAACCCGCTCTACCTGTACGGATGGGTCGGGCTCGGCAAGACGCACCTCCTGCACGCCATCGGCCACGCCATCACCGGCGCGAATCCCGACCTGCGCGTCCTCTATCTCACGGCCGAGCGGCTCTTCGTCGAGTTCACGGCGGCGCTCCGCAACGGCCGCACGGGCGCGTTTCGCGAGCGGCTCCGCTCCGCGGACGTGCTGCTCCTCGACGACGTCCAGTTCCTCGCGAAGAAGAAGGCGACGCAGGAGGAGCTGTTCCACACGTTCAACGACCTGCACGAGCGCAGTCGCCAGATCGTGTTCGCGAGCGACCGTCCCGCGCGCGAGATCCCGACGCTCGAGGAGCGGCTGCGCTCCCGCATGGAGATGGGGCTCACCGCGGACCTCCAGCCGCCCGACGTCGAGACCAAGATCGCCATCCTGAAGAGCAAGGCGGCGTTCGAGCGCCTCGAGCTCGCGGACGACATCGCCCGCTTCATCGCGACCCGCATCGGGCACAACATCCGCAAGCTCGAGGGCGTGGCGGTCCGCCTGGCGGCCCACCAGTCGCTCACCGGGGCGCCGGTCACCGCGGACGTCGCGCGCAAGGTGCTCCAGGACTTCGTCGGCAGCGAGCCGCAGACGATCACCATCGACGACGTGCAGCGCGCCGTCGCCGAGCGCTACCAGCTCGACGTCGCCGACCTCACGTCGAAGCGACGCGAGGGCGCGGTGGTCGGCCCGCGGCACATCGCCATGTACCTGAGCCTCCTCCTGGCGCGCGCCTCGAAGTCGGAGGTGGGGCGCCAGTTCGGCGATCGCGACCACGCCACGGTCTTCCACGCGTGGCAGAAGGTCGAGTCGCGCATGCAGGAGGACCGCGCGTTCAAGGAGGAGGTCGAGAGCCTGGTCTCGGCGATTCAAATGCGCTAGAGTGCCTGCCCCCTCGGTCGCTGCTCGGGCGATCCCTTCAGGAGAAGGCGCCCTGGGCGGCGTCCGGCAGGCATGCGCGGCATGGCCCTCGGCAACCTCCGCGAGACGGTTCGGCAGCTGCCAGAAGGTCCGGGCGTGTACCTCATGCGCAACCGGACCGGCGAGGTGATCTACGTCGGCAAGGCGAGCTCGCTGCGCGAGCGGGTGCGCTCGTACTTCGCGCCCGCCGCGGCGGAAACGGTGCCGAAGGTCCGGCGGATCGTCGCCGAGGTGGACCGGATCGAGGTGCAGGAGACCGGCTCGGAACTCGCCGCCCTCCTGCTCGAGAGCCGGCTCATCAAGCGCCTCGCTCCGAGGTACAACTCGCAGGGGCGCGGGTATCGCAGCTTCGCGTTCATCAAGGTCGAGGTGGGGGAGCCGTTCCCGCGGGTGGTCGCCACGCGGCGGCCTTTGCAGGACGGCGCGCTCTACCTCGGGCCGTTCGCGAGCGGGCGCACGGTGGAGGCGGCGCTCGACCTCGTGCACCGGCTCTTCCCGCTGCGAACCTGCGACGAGCCGATCGGCCTCTTCCGCATCCGAAGGCCCTGCGTGCGCGGGCAGATCGGCCGGTGCGCCGCGCCCTGCGCGGGCCTCGTCGACATGCGCGGGTACGGGGCCGTGGTCGACGCGGCGCTGCGGTTCCTCCGAGGAGACGCGATCGACCTTGCGGCCAGGCTCGAGGCCGAGATGACGGCGGCGGCCGAGCGGCTGGAGTTCGAGCGGGCGGCGAGGCTGCGGGACGACCTGACGCTCGTCCGCGCTATCGTCGATCGGCAGGCGCTCCTGGCCGAGGCGCTGGCCCGGCGGACCGCGGTGGCGATCGGCCGGGGCCGGGTGCCCGGCGTCGCCGAGCTGTTCCTGATCGAGGACGGCCTCCTCGCCGGCGAGACCCGGATCCCGGCCGCCGGACGGGGGCCGCTGGAACTCGTGCCGGAGGTGCTCGGCTTCCTCGGCGGCCTCGCGCCGCGGCCGCGGGACGCCCTTCGGCCGGCCGGCCGGTCGACGGCGCTCACGCGGGAGGACCTCGACGAGTTGCTGATCGTGGCCCGGTGGTTGCGGCGCCTGCCCCGGGCGTCGGTGATCGAGATCGACCCTGGCCGTCTCTCGGACGAGGCCGCCCGCCGATCGGTGGCCGGCCGCGTCGCCGCGCGGGTCCACCGCGTCGCCGGGACGGCTTGACGACTGCCTTTTCGTGACCTAGACTTTTGTATCGTATGCGGGAGAAGCGCGGCTCGGGGTGACCGGGCCGCGTGCCTGGGGTGTCCGGGAGGCCGTGTCCGCGCCGCGAGCGCTCCCGCGGCCCGCCGGTCCCGGCCCCGTAGGTCGACGGAGGGAGTAGCGCATGGTGATCGACGCCGAGCGGGCGGCCGCGCGTCGCGAGCTGACCGACAAGCAGCGGCAGATTCTCGACTACATCCTCGAGATGGTGCGGACACGGGGCTACCCGCCGACCATCCGCCAGATCGGGACCCGCTTCAAGATCTCGTCCACCAACGGCGTCCGGACGCACCTGTCGGCGCTCGAGCGCAAGGGGTACATCCGCCGCGCGCCCTGGAGCGCCCGCGGCATCGAGCTGGTGCGCGAGATGATGCCCGAGACGGCCGAGGCCGAGGCGGTACAGATCCCCATCCTGGGCAAGGTCGCCGCCGGGCAGCCGATCCTCGCGCAGGAGAACCTCCAGGGCCACCTCTACGTCGACCGCAGCCTCGCGCGGGACCGGGGGGTCTTCGCCCTCAAGGTCCAGGGCGACTCCATGATCGACGCCGGCATCCTCGACGGCGACTACGTCCTCGTCCGCCCGCAGCCCACCGCCGAGAACGGCGAGATCGTCGTCGCCATGATCGACGACGAGGCCACGGTCAAGCAGTTCTTCAAGGAGCCGGACGCCATCCGCCTGCAGCCGGCCAACGCGAACATGCCGCCCATCCGCGTACGCGACTGCCAGATCCTCGGCAAGGTGACCGGCCTCTTCCGCACCCGAATCCGCCGCCCGGGTGAGGCGTAGTCCCTGACGGCCTGAAGCCCGGTGACCGTTCGCACCACCCGTCGACCCACCCGGGCCCAGACGGCTCGACCCCGCACGGGTCGAGCCGCGAGGGCCCAGGGCTCCACCGACACGCCCTACGATTCGCGAGCCATCACGGTCCTGCGGGGCCTCTCGGCCGTCCGCAAGCGGCCGGCCATGTACATCGGCTCGACCGGGGTGAACGGTCTCCACCACCTCGTCTACGAGGTCGTCGACAACGCGATCGACGAGGCGATGGCCGGCCATGCCAGCCGCGTCGCCGTCACGCTCAACGCCGACGGGAGCGTCACGGTCGACGACGACGGCCGCGGCATCCCGGTCGACTACCACCGGGGCGAGCGCAAGAGCGCCGCCGAGGTGGTCATGACGGTCCTGCACGCCGGCGGCAAGTTCGACCGGGGCAGCTACAAGGTCTCGGGCGGACTGCACGGCGTCGGCGTCTCGGTCGTCAACGCCCTCTCGGAGTGGCTCGAACTCGAGGTGCG
Organism: Thermodesulfobacteriota bacterium; assembly: GCA_036562265.1. Lineage (GTDB taxonomy): Bacteria > DASVDK01 > DASVDK01 > DASVDK01 > DASVDK01 > DASVDK01. The sequence goes on from DATCKS010000364.1 coordinate 4,144, forward strand.
GCGCGACGGCAAGGTCCACCGGCAGCGCTACCAGCGCGGGACGCCGGAGGCGCCGCTCAAGGTCACCGGCAAGACGCGCGGCCGGGGCACCACGATCCGCTTCAAGCCCGACCCGCAGATCTTCGAGACGCTCGAGTTCAACTACGACACGCTCGCCACCCGCCTGCGCGAGATGGCCTTCCTCGTGGCGGGGGTGCACATCACCCTCACCGACGCGAGGACCGCGGGGGAAGAGGGGGGCCGGCGCGAGGAGTACTGCTACAAGGGGGGCGTCGCGGCCTTCGTCGAGTACCTCGCGGAGGGGGCGACGCGCCTCTTCCCGAAGCCGCTCGTGATCCGGGGCGAACGGGACCAGGTACAGGTGGAGGCGGCCTTCCTCTACACCGACGGCTACTCCGAGACGATCCAGTCCTTCGCCAACACCGTCCGGACGCCGGAGGGCGGCACCCACCTCGTCGGCTTCAAGGCCGCGCTGACGCGCTCCATCAACAGCTTCGCCGCCGCCAACAACCTCCTCAGGGACATCAAGGAGAACCTCCAGGGCGACGACGTCCGCGAGGGGCTGGTCGCCGTCGTGTCGGTCCGCCTCCCCGAGCCGCAGTTCGAGGGGCAGACGAAGGCCAAGCTCGGCAACTCCGACGTCCGCGTCATCGTCGAAAGCCTGGTCACCGAGGAACTGGCCCGGCTCTTCGACGCGCACGGCACCGTCGCGCGCCGGATCGTCGAGAAGGCCGGCGAGGCGGCGCGGGCGCGCGAGGCGGCCCGCAAGGCCAAGGAGCTGATGCGGCGCAAGGGGCCGCTCGACTCGGCGGGGCTGCCCGGCAAGCTCGCCGACTGCCAGGAGCGCCGCCCCGAGCACGCCGAGCTGTACATCGTCGAGGGCGACTCGGCCGGCGGCAGCGCCAAGCAGGGGCGCGACCGCCGCAACCAGGCCGTCCTTCCCCTGAAGGGGAAGATCCTCAACGTCGAGAAGGCCCGACTCGACAAGATGCTCGGCTCGAGCGAGATCAAGGCGCTCATCACCGCGCTCGGGACGGGCGTCTCGCGGGCCGACTTCGACCTCGACAAGCTGCGCTACCACACGGTCGTCATCATGACCGACGCCGACGTGGACGGCTCGCACATCCGGACGCTCTTGCTCACCTTCTTCTACCGGCAGATGCCGCAGCTCATCGAGCGGGGCCACCTCTACATCGCGCAGCCGCCCCTCTTCCAGGTGAAGTCGGGCAGCGGTCCGGGTCGCTACCTGCCGGACGAAGCGAGCCTCGAGGCGCTCCTCGTCGAGGACGGCGTCGCCCGACTCAAGGTCACGCCGGCCGGCGCCGACCGGCCGCTCACGCCCGCGCAGCTCAAGGCCCTCCTGGCCGCGGAGCGGGAGCGGCGGCGGGCCGCGAAGGGGCGCCGGCACGAGGCGGGCCATCCGGCGTTGCCGTCTGGCAACGGGGACCTGCGCGAGGGGGAGAAGGCCGCCTCGGGTCGCAGGGGGAAGACGCGAGGCAAGGCGCCCGCACCGGCCGCGGCGGCGAGCCGATCGGCGAAGGCCGACCTGCCGACCGGCCCCTTCTACCTGAGCGGTCCCGGCGCGCCGCCCGCGCCGATCCCCGAGGCCGACGCGCCGCGGGCGCGAGGGAAAGGGAAGAGGACGGCGGCCGCGACGCGGCGCAGGGCGAAGACGCCCGCGCCGGCGCCGGCGCTGCCGAGCGTGCCCGACGTGGCGGCCTTGCTCGACGCCGTCCTCGCCGCCGGCCGTCAGGGCAAGGTCATCCAGCGCTACAAGGGCCTCGGGGAGATGAGCGCCGAGCAGCTCTGGGCCACGACGATGGACCCCGACGCGCGCACGCTCCTCAAGGTGCGCATCGCCGACGCCGCCGAGGCCGACCGCATCTTCACCATCCTCATGGGCGATGCGGTCGAACCCCGGCGGGAGTTCATCCAGGCGCACGCGCTCGACGTGCGCAACCTCGACATCTAGCGTCGCCGCATCGGGGACGGACGCCGGCCCGGCGGCCGCACCTCTCTGGGACCGACGGCGTGGGCCGGGCGGGCGCTCGCGCCGGGGCCTGCTGCGAGACGGGGCGACGCACGGGGCGGCGCCGTTGCGCCGTGCGGCTTCGAGGACCCCGGCGAGGGTGGCGCGGCCGGCAGGCCACCCGGCGGCGCAAGGCGGGCCGCGTGACGGCCTGACACGCCCTGTCAGGGTAGGTCGAGGTAAGGTGAAGCGCATGGAGGCTCGGGCCTGACCATGCTCGACCTGGGGCGACTCGCGGCGCAGATCCAGGCCCTCGGCGACGCCGAGGCGCAGGCGCTCACGCGGAGCGGCGCGGAGCTCGCGCGGGCGCGCGAGGAGCTGGCGAAGGCGACCGCCGCGCCCGAGCCGCTCGTGGCCAAGACCGATCGCGCGCGGACCTCGTGGCTCGTGGCGCGGCTCGCCGGGCCGCCCGGCGAGGCGACGCCGCCCCCGCCGCTGCCGGCGCGCGTCACGGTCATCGGCGTCGACGGCTCGCAGATCGAGCCGGACCACCACGAGGGGCTCGCCTGTTACGTGCTGAACGTCGGCACCGTGGTGCTGCACTACGGGGAGCCGGCCGGCGCGCCGTGCGCGTTCCTCGAGAGCCACCCCCGCCTCTGCTACGAGGAGGCGGACGTCGCCGTCGTGGTGGGCGGCCGGCGCGTGCCGGTGACCGGCGAGCTGCTCGGTTTCAAGCGCAGCCTCGCCGAGCTGGATCACCTTTTGAGGCTCGCCCTCGCGGCGCGCGAGGAGGGGCGCAAGCACGTCGTCGGCCTGATCGACGGCAGCCTGATCCGCTGGGGCGCCGAGAACAGCCGCGTCGTCCCCGACACGTTCCTCGACGACTACCTCGCGCGCTTCGAGCGGCTCCGCGAGGCGGGCGTGCCGCTCGCGGGCTACATCAGCCAGTCGCGCGCGGCCGACGTGGTGAACGCCCTTCGGGTGCAGGTCTGCCCGGAGGAGACGCCCGACTGCGACCGCTGCCCGTACGTCCCCGGGGCGACCTACCCGAGGGCCGACCGGTCGTGGGCGGGCCCGGGGCTCCCCTGCGAGGTGATCGCCGGGGTGCTCGACCGCCGGCTCTTCGAGAGCGTGCTGGCGGTGGGGGAGCGAAGCCCCCTCTTCGGCAGCCGGTCGTCGGTGCTCGCGAAGCGCTACGGCGAGACGCAGACGATCGACTTCTGCTACCTGAACGTCGGGCCGGAGCTGGCCCGGATCGAAGTCCCCCGCTGGGTCGCCCGGGACCCGGCGCTCCTCGGCCTGGTGCACGCCGTCTGCCTCGACCAGGCCCGCAAGGGGAACGGTTACCCGGTGGCGCTCGCCGAGGCCCATCAACGGGCCGTCGTGCGGGGCGCCGAGCGAACCCTCTTCTACCAGATGGTGGAGGAGGCGCTGGTCAAACGGGGGGTGAGGCGATGGCGGTCGCCCAAGGCGCTGCACAAGGTCGGGCTCACGGTATGAACGGCGAGATCGGCGAGGTCATCGGCTCGTCCAACACCGAGTTCATCGCGCAGGCGCACCTCCTCTACGAGTCGCCGGCCTTCGGCGCCTTCGTGCGCGTGGACGGGCGGGACGAGACGGTCTACGGCGTGGTCTTCGCGGCGTACACGCACAGCCTCGAGCCGAACCGGCTGGCCGTGGCCTACCACCGGTCTGAACTCGAGCTGCGCGCCGAGCAGCCGCAGATCTTCGAGCTGCTCAAGACCAAGTTCGAGGCGGTCATCGTCGGCTACAAGGGCAAGGACGTCGTGCGCGCGCAGCTCCCCACCAAGCCGCCGCGGATCCACGCGTTCGTCTACCCGCTCCAGGCGCTCGAGGTGAAGCGGGTGACGGCCGACCTCGGCTTCCTGCGGTTGCTCCTGGCCGGGGCCAGGGTGCCGGGCCGCGCGCCGGCCGACGAGCTGATCGCGGCGGCGCTCAGGCAGGCGCTCGAGGCGCACGGCGGCGACCGCGCGTTCCTCGTGCGGGCCGGCAAGGAGCTGGCCCGCCTGCTCAAGGACGACTACGAGACGCTCTCGTCGGTCCTCAGGAGGGTCCGGTCATGAGCGAACGCCGCCGGATCGGCGTGATCGTGCGGGGCTCCCTCACCGAGGGGCTCGAGATGCGGCTCGACGAGGGGGAGTCGGTCGAGGACGTCCGCGCCGGGAAGTTCGTCGTGATCGAGGGGGAGAAGTCGGACTTCTTCTGCATGATCACCGACGTGCGGCTCGACGCCACGAACCCCGCCATCCTCGTCGACCCGCCGGCCGCCCAGGACGACGAGGCCGACGCCCTCATGCGCCAGGTCCTCTCGGGCACGAGCACGTACGGCACCGTGATGCTGAAGCCGATGCTCATGCTGCCCAGCAGGGACGACGCGGGGACGGCGAGCGAGGGCGCCGCGCGGGCGGCCGATCGGGGGACGCTGCCCTCCACGACCCAGATCGTGAAGACCGTGCCGAGGCACTTCTCGATCGTGGCCGAGGCCACCGAAGCCGACGTCAACCTCGTCTTCGGGAGCGAGGAGCAGGACCGCCGCTACTACTACATCGGCCGGCCGCTCGACATGGAGACCCCCGTCTGCCTCGACCTCGACCGCTTCATCGAGCGCAGCAACGGCATCTTCGGCCGCACCGGCACCGGCAAGACGTTCCTGACCCGGCTCATCCTCTCCGGCCTCGTGAAGAGCGGCAAGGCGTCGGCGCTCGTCTTCGACATGCACTCCGAGTACGGCTGGGGGGCGCGACGCGAGGGGGACCACGCCGAGGCCAAGGGGCTCAGGCAGCTCTTCGGCGCGTCGCGGGTCGCGGTCTTCAGCCTCGATCCCGAGTCGTCCCGGCGCCGCGGCGTCTCGCCCGACGTCGAGGTCAAGATCCCCTACGACCGGATCGACGTGGAGGACATCCTCCCGCTCGCCGACGAGCTGAACCTCAACCCGACCGCGGCCGACTCGCTCTACCTCGTCCAGGCGCAGTACGGGTCCGAGTGGCTCGAGCGGCTCCTCGGCATGGGGGCCGAGGAGGTCCGCGACCTCGCGAGGGAACTCGGCGCGCACGCCGAGTCGTTCGCCGCCGTGCACCGCAAGCTGTCGCGCCTCAAGCGACTCGACTTCCTCGTGCCGCGGGCGCCCGACGACGCGGTCGATCGGATCATGGAGGCGCTCGATCGGCGGCAGCACGTCGTCCTCGAGTTCGGCACGCGCACGGATCTGCTCGTCTACATGCTGGTGGCGAACATCCTCACCCGCGAGATCCGCGAGCGGTACGTGCGCAAGACCGAGACCTACCTCGCCACCAAGCGGCCGCAGGACAGGCCGCATCCCCTCGTCATCACCATCGAGGAGGCGCACAAGTTCCTCAACCCGCAGGCGGCGCGCCAGACCATCTTCGGCACGATCGCGCGCGAACTCCGGAAGTACTTCGTGTCGCTGCTCGTCGTCGACCAGCGCCCCTCGGGGATCGACGACGAGATCCTCTCCCAGCTCGGCACCCGCGTGACGGCGCTCCTCTCCGACGAGAAGGACATCGCCGCGGTCCTCACCGGCGTCTCGAACGCGCAGTGGCTCCGCTCGGTCCTCGCCTCGCTCGACACCCGGCAGCAGGCGCTCCTCATGGGGCACGCGGTGCCGATGCCGGTGGTGATCCGCACGCGCGACTACGACGCGGCGTTCTACAGGGCGATGGGGGCCGAGGACGAGGAGCCGGGCCGGGGCGGCCGGGGCGCCCGAGCCATCGACGACCTCTTCGGCAGTCGGTAGAATCGCCCTCGCCATGCCGATCCGGCTGCTCCATACGGCCGATCTCCACTTCGGAATGGAGAACTACGGCCGGATCGATCCGGCGACCGGGATGAACCGCCGGCTCGTCGACTTCCGCGACCAGTTCGCCCGCGCCATCGACCACGCCCTCGAGCGCGACGTCGACCTCGTCCTCATCGTCGGCGACTGCTTCAAGACGCGCGATCCCCAGGCCACGCACCAGCGCGAGTTCGCAAGCTGCCTCCGGAAGGTGCTCGACCGGCGCATCCCGGTCGTCATCGTCCTCGGCAACCACGACACGCCGAACGCCATCGGCCGCGCCCACGCCCTCGCCGTCTTCGGCAGCCTCGGCGTCGCCCGGCTCACGCTGTTCGAGAAGCCGGGCGTCAAGGTCTTCGACACCTTCCACGGCCCCCTCCAGGTCGCCGCGCTCCCGTACGTGAGCCGCGCCTTCCTCCTCGACAAGGACGCCTACAAGAGCCTGTCGGTCGAGGAGGTGAACCGGACGATGGCCGAGAAGTGCGAGCACGCGCTGCGGGAACTCGCCTCGCGGCTCGACCCGAACCTGCCGACCGTCCTCGCCTATCACGGCTCGGTCGGCGGGGCGGTCTTCGGGAGCGAGCGGGGCGTCATGGTCGGGCACGACCTGGTGATCCCGTACGGCGCGATCGACGTGCGCGACGGGCACGGCCGCCCGGTGTGGGACTACGTGGCGCTCGGCCACATCCACCGCCACCAGGACCTCAACGAGGGGCGGCAGCCGCCGGTGGTCTACCCGGGCTCCATCGAGCGGATCGACTTCGGCGAGGAGCGCGAGGACAAGGGCTTCTGCATGGTGGAGGTCGAGCGGGGGCACGCGTCGTACGAGTTCGTGAAGCTCCCCGCGAGACCCTTCGTGACGCTCAGGCTCGACCTCGACGTGGAGGCGCCCGACCCCGAGGCGGCGATCGCCGCCTGCCTCGCCGCGCGCGAGCGGGAGCACGGACCGGGCGGCGGGCTACGCGACGCGGTCGTGCGCGTCATCTGCACCGTCCGGGCGGGACGCGACACGTTCGACGACCGCCCGATCCGCCGCCGGCTCGACGAGGCGGGGGTCTACTACCTGGCCGGCATCGCGCGGGAGGTGACGGGCGAGGCGGTCCGCTCGCGCGACAGCCGGCTCACCGAACGCCTCGGTCCGGTGGAAGCCGTGGAGCGGTACCTCGAGTCGCAGCCCGACCTCCTGCCGCGCCGCGATCGCCTCCTGGAGGCCTTGAGAGGCCTCCTGCGCGAGCGGGACGAGGCGGCCCTCCCGCGATGATCCCCAGACGCCTCGCCCTGCGCAACTTCCTCTCCTACGGGGACCGGGTCGAGCCGCTCGACTTCTCCGCGATCCACGTGGCCTGCCTCACCGGCGACAACGGCCACGGCAAGAGCGCGCTCCTCGACGCCATCACCTGGAGCCTCTTCGGCAAGGCGCGCGCCGGCGCGGACGACCTGGTGCGGCGCGGCCAGACGGAGATGTGGGTCGAGTTCGAGTTCGAGCTGGACGGCGCGGTCTACCGCGTCATCCGCAAGCGCGACATCTCGCGCAAGACCGGCGTCTCCGACCTCCAGTTCCAGGTCCGGGACCCGGCGACCGGCGCCTTCCGGTCCCTCACCGGCACCGGCATCCGCGAGACCGAGGAGCGGATCGCCGAGGTCCTGCGCCTCGACTACGAGACCTTCGTCAACGCCTCGTTCCTCCTCCAGGGGCGCGCCGACGCCTTCACGCAGAAGACGCCGGCCGAGCGCAAGCGGATCCTCGCCGAGATCCTCTCCCTCGGCGTCTTCGACGACCTCGAGGCGAGGGCCCGGGCGAAGCAACGGGAGGCCGAGGAGGTCGTCGCCGCCGCGAACCGCGCCATGGCCGCGCTCGAGGCGGCGCTGGCCGACCGCCCGGCGGCCGAGGCGGAGCGCGAGCGCCTCGCGGCGGCCCTCTCCGCGGCCGAGGCGGCGCTCGCGGCCGACGAGGCGTCGCTCGCGGCCGCCCGCGCCGCCCACGCGGCGCTCGTCCAGGCGGAGGCCGACGCCGCGAGGCTCGGCGAGCGGATCGAGGAGACGCGGCGCCGGGCCGACGAGGCGCAGGCGCGCGCCGCGCGAGAGGCGGCCCGGGTGGCCGCCTACGAGCAGGTCATCGCGGAGGCTCCCACCATCGAGGCCGGGCTCGCCCGCCTGCGCGACCTCAGGGCGGCCGAGCAGGCGATGGCCGAGCGCCTGCAGCGCGAGCGGGCCCTCGACGCGAGGCGGACCCGGCTCGAGGCCGCGATCGCCGAGGCGAGGAGCCGGATCGAGGTGCGACGCGCCACGGTCGCCGAGGCCCACGCCGGGCTCGCGGGGCGCCTCGCCGAGGCCGAGGGGCTCCTTGCGGCGCGCGACGAGATCGAGGCCGGACTCGCGGCGCTGCGCGCCGCCGAAGACGAGGAGCGGGCGTTCGCGGCGCGACTCGAGGAGTCGTTGCGCCTGACGAGCCTCGCGGCCGACCTCGAGCGCCGGGTGGCCGAGGCGGAGATGGCCAGACGGCTCGAGCGCGAGCGGCTCGCCGCGCGCCTGGCCGACCTGACGCGGCGCGCCGAGGGGGCCGACGAGCAGCGCGCCCGGCTTGCCGCGATCGACCAGAAGCTCGCGGCGCTCGACGTCGCGGCGCGCCGGCGGGAGGAGGTCTTCGAGGCGGGGACGGCGGCGCGGACGCGATTCGAGGCGATCCCCGACGAGGTCGCGCGGCTCACCGGCGAGATCCAGACGATCGAGGCGCGGCTCGCGGACCTCAGGCAGGCCGCGGGGGACTGCCCGCTCTGCGACCAGCCGCTCCCCGACGATCGGCGCGAGGCGGTGGTCGAGCGGATGATCCGCGAAGAACTCGAGCCGCGACGCGCGAAGCTCGCCGAGTTCGAGCGGATCGCCCCGGCGCTCGACCGGGAGGTCCGGCGGCTGCGCGAGGAGTACGTCCGGCTCGGCCGCGAGCTGGCGGCGCGCGAGGCGCTCCAGCAGGAGCGCTCCCGCGTGGCGGCCGCGGTGGCCGACGCCGAGGCGGCGGCCGGCGAGCTGGCCGAGCTGGCCGAGCGGGTCCGCGCGGCCGACGCGGCGCTCGCGGACGGCGCGATCGCGCCGGAGGTCCGCGCCGCCCTCGCCGAGGCGCGCACGGCCCTTGCAGGGCTCGGCTACGACCGCGCGGCGCACGACCGGGTGCGCGAGCGGGTGGCCGGCCTGCGTCCGTTCGAAACGCGGGCCGCGAGGCTCGAGCAGGCCGCACGCGACGCCGCCGGCCTGCGGGAGGAGCTCTCGGCGACGGCGGCGGAGCTGGCCGACCTCGACCGTACGCTCGCAGAGGAGACGTACGCCGAGACCCAGCGGGCCGAACTGGCCCGCGTCGCCGCGGAGATCGCCGAGGTGGCCTACGACGCCGCCGAGCACGCCGCCTGTCGCAAGGCGCTCGCCGAGCACGAGGCGTTCGAGCGGCGGGCCGCCGAGCTGGCGCAGGCCGTCCGCGAGGTCGAAGGCGCCCGCGCAGCCCTCGCCGAGGCGCGCGCCTCGGCCTCCGCCGCGCGCGAACTGGCCGCGCGGCTCGCCGAGGAGCGGGCGGCCCGTCTCGCCGAGGCGGCGCGGCTGCCCGAGGTGGCGCGCGAGATCGCCGCGCTCGAGGCGCGGGTCGCGGACCGGCGCCGCGAGGTGGGCGACCTGCGCGAGCGGGTGGGGCGGGCCGACGCGCGGCTCGCCGAACTCGACCGGAAGCAGCAGGAGCTGGACACCGCCCGCGCGCAGGTCCAGGCGCTCGGCGAGACGCGGCGGACGTACGCGGACCTCGCGCGGATCCTGGGGCGCAACGGCGTCCAGGCGCTCATCATCGAGAACGCGCTGCCCGAGATCGAGGACGAGGCGAACCGTCTGCTCGGCCGCCTCACCGACTACGCGATGCGGATCAAGCTCGAGACGCAGCGGGACAAGAAGACCGGCGGCGTGGCCGAGACGCTCGAGATCCGCATCTCGGACGAGCAGGGGACGCGCCCCTACGAGACCTTCTCGGGCGGCGAGGCCTTCCGGGTGAACTTCGCCCTGCGGATCGCACTGTCGCGCCTGCTCGCCAGGCGCGCGGGGGCGAGCCTGCAGACGCTGGTCGTGGACGAGGGCTTCGGCACCCAGGACGGCAGCGGCAAGCAGAAGGTCGTCGAGGCGATCCAGGCCGTCCAGGGGGACTTCGCGAAGATCCTGGTCATCACGCACCTCGAGGACCTCAAGGACCGCTTCCCGGCCCGCATCGAGGTGACCAAGCACCCCGAGTACGGGTCCGTCTACCGGGTGGTGTGATGCCGACGCAGATCTACCGTGATCCGGTCCACAACATCATCGCCCTCGACCGGGACCATCGCGAGGACCGGCTCCTCATCGAGCTCGTCGATTGTCCCGAGGTGCAGCGGCTGCGCCGCGTGCGGCAGCTCGGCCTCGCCGTCTACGCCTACGCCGGGGCCGACCACAGCCGCTTCAGCCACTCGGTCGGCGTCATGCACGTCGCCAGGCGCATCCTCTCGCGCCTCGGGCGCGACCACGCCATCGACCCCTGGGACCGGCTCGTCACCGCCGCCGCCGCGCTGCTGCACGACGTCGGCCACTGGCCGTTCAGCCACGTCGTCGAGGACATCGTCGGCGAGCGGCACGAGCGATGGAGCGTAAGGCTCGTGGAGGACCCCGACGGCGCCCTCCACCGCCGGCTCGCGGCGCTCGACCCGCGGCTGCCGGCGGCCGTCGTCGAGCGGATGCGTCACGGCGGCCGGCCGCGGTTCCTGGCCGACCTGGTCGCCTCGCAGCTCGACGCCGACCGGTTCGACTACCTCCTGCGCGACTCGCTCATGACCGGCGTCACCTACGGGCAGTACGACCTCGAGTGGATCCTCGAGACGCTCGCGGTCGACCCCGCGGGCGACCGGATCGTCGTCCACGAGAAGGGGCACCTCGCGGTGGTCGCCTACCTCCAGGCGCGCCACCACATGTACCAGCAGGTCTACTTCCACAAGACCGTGCGCGCGGCGGACGTGATGCTCCGGGCGCTGATCGGCCGGGCCGTCGACCTCGCCCGCGCAGGCGCGCTCGCCTTCCCGCCGGCCGGCTCGCCGCTGGGGCGCGCCCTCGGCAACGGCGCCGCGCTCACGCCGCGCGACTTCCTGGCGCTCGACGACGCGACGCTCCTCCACGCCATGCGCGAGTGGGCGGCCGATCCCGACCCGATTCTGGCCGACCTCGCCTCGCGCCTCCTCGACCGGCGCCTCTTCAAGACCGTCGAGGTCCCGCCGGCCCGGTACCAGGACCTGCCGGTCCTCGCCGCCGAGGCGGGCGAGGTCATCCGGAAGGCGGGAGGCGACCCGCGCTACTACCTCCAGGTCGACCGCGCGGCCGACACCCCCTACCGCACCTACGGCGCCGACTCCGAGGTCTCCCCCGGCGGGACCATCGTGGTCCATCGCCCGGCCCGGACGCCGGCCTTCGTGGAGATCCGCGATCTCTCGCCCGCGGTCGAGGGGCTCGCGCGCGACCGCCGCGACATCATCCGCCTCTGCTTCCCCGACCGCATCGGGGACCGCGAGGTGCGGTCGACCATCGAGGCGCTCGTCGGCGCGGCGCGGGACGAGGACGACTGAGGGACGGCGACGTGATTCCGATCGTCAAAGGCCACGGCCTCGGCAACGACTACCTGGTTCTCGCCGAGTGGGACCTCCCGCAGCCGCTCGACCCGCCGGCGGTGCGGCTCCTCTGCCACCGGCACCTCGGGGTCGGCAGCGACGGCATTCTCCTTGCCACCTCGCGCACCGAGCCCTACGGGCTTCGGATCTTCAACCCGGACGGCTCCGAGGCCGAGAAGAGCGGCAACGGCCTCAGGATCTTCGCGAAGTACCTCGTCGAACACGGCGTGGCGACGACCGACGCGTTCGGCATCCGCACGGCCGGCGGGGACGTGCGGGCCGAGGTGCGGCGCGAGGAGGGGCGCGTCGTCTCGGTCGCGGTGGACATGGGCCGCGCCACGTTCGACGCGGCGGCCATCCCGGTGCTGGGGCCGCCGCGCGAGGTCGTGGACGAGCCGCTTGCCGTGGGCGACCGGACGGTGCGGATCACGGCCCTCTCGGTGGGCAACCCCCACTGCGTCGTCTTCGTCGACCGTCTCGAGGAGAGCCTGCTCCACGACCTCGGGCCGCGGCTCGAGCGCCACCCGGCCTTCCCGCGCCGCACGAACGTCCAGCTCGCCCGCGTGGTGGCGCGAGACCGCCTCGAGGTGCTCGTGTGGGAGCGCGGCGCCGGCCCCACGATGGCCTCGGGGTCGTCGTCCTGCGCCGTCGCCGCGGCCGCCGTCAAGCGCGGCCTCGCCGACCGGCGGGTCGCCGTGCACCTGCCCGGGGGCCGCCTCGACGTCGAGGTGGGCGCCGACTTCGCGCTCAGGCTCGACGGGCCCGTCGAGGAGGTCTTCGAGGGCGTCCTCGCGCCGGACCTCTGCCGCCGGCTCGGCTGGCCGCACGGCTAGCGACTCGATCGGGCGGTACCATCCACGCCGGCATGGAGAACGGCGAGTTCGCAGCGGCGTTGCGGGAGCTGGCCGACCTCCTCGAGTTCGAGGAGGCGGAGCTGCCGAAGGTGGCCGCCTATCGGAAGGCGGCCGCGTCGATCGAGGCGTGCGCGGAGGACGTCGAGCGGCTCGCGCGCGAGGGGCGACTCGAGACGCTGCCGGGGGTGGGGCCGTGGGTGTCGCGGCTGCTCGGCGAACTCGCCCGGACCGGCCGCCTCGCCGCGCTCGACGAGGCGCGCGACCGGCTGCCGCGCGGGGTGCGGGACGTCATCGCGCTGCCGGGCGTGGGGCCGCGCCGCGCCGCCCGCTTCCTGGCGGTGGCCCGCGTCGCCTCCCTGTCGGACCTCGACCGCGCCCTGCGCGACGGCAAGCTCGCGCGAGCCGGGGTCGCGCCCGCCGACCTCGAGACCATCGCCCGGTCGCTCGAGCTTGCCCGTCTCGGCGCCGGCGCGCGGCCGCTCGGGTACGTGCTGCCGAGAGCGCGTGCCATCGCCGAGCGGCTCGCGTCCCTGCCGGACGTGCTGCGCGTCCGCATCGCCGGCGAGGTGCGCCGCGGGCGCGGCATCGTCGGCGAGCTGGCGCTCGCCGCGGCGGCCGAGTCGCCCGAGGCGCTCCTCGCCGCGTTCCGCGCGGACCCCCACGTCCGTCTCGTCCTGCCGCCGCCCGCGCCGGGCGCCGCGCGCGTCGCCATCGACGAGGGGCTCGTCGTCGCGCTGCACACGGCGGCGCCCGCGGCCTTCGGCAGCACCCTCTGGCGGGCGACCGGGCACGCGCGGCACGTCGAGCAGGTCGAGGCGATCCTCTCGAGGCCCAGGCGCGGCGAGCGCCCCCTGACGGTGCGCGAGTTCGAGGACGAGCGGGACGTCTACGAGGCGGCCCGCCTCGCCTTCGTCCCGCCCGAGCTGCGCGAGGGACGAGGGGAGGTCGAGGCCGCGCGGGAGGGCCGCCTGCCTCGCGTCGTCGAGGCCGAGGAGGTCGAGGGAGATCTCCGCGTGCAGAGCGACTTCACGGGCGGCGCTCACCCGCCCGAGCGGCTCGCCGCCGCGGCGGCGTCGGCCGGACTCAGGTGGCTTGCGGTGGTCGACCCGGCGCGCGGCCCGCGTCGCCCCTCCGGCCTCGACGTCGAGCGCGCCGCACGGCGGGCCGAGGTGCTCGCCGCCGCCCGTTCCACCGCGTCCTGCGGTCTCGTCGCCGGCGTCGAGGCGCCGGTCGCACAGGGCGGCGTCCTCGAGGCCGATCCCGCCGTGCTGGCGGACGCCGAGCTCTGCATCGCCGTCCTCGATCCCGCAGGCCCGCTCGCGGCCTGCTCCCGCGCGGAGCGGACCGCGGCGGTCGTGCGGGTCCTGCTCGAGCGCGAGGCCGACCTGGTGGCGCTCGCGCCCGACCCGACCGGTTCGCCGCGAGGCGGCGCCGACCTCGCGCAGGCGTTCGGCGAGGAAGACGCCGACGCGCCGGCCGAGGGACGGGCAAGCGTGCGTCCGCTCGCGGCCTTCGTCGACCTCGGGGCCATTCTCGCGGCTGCCTCCTCGGCCGGCGCCGGGCTCCTCGTGCCGGCGCACGCCGCCGGCAGCCTCCTCGGCCCGGCGGACCTGAGGCGGGCGGCGGCGCTGGGCGTCCCGCTCGCCCTCGGCAGCGGCGCGCGCGCCGTACAGGAGATGTGGTCGCTCGAGATCGGCGTCGCGCTCGTGCGGCGCGCCGGCCTCGGTCCGGAGGCGCTGCTCAACACGAGGACCGAGGCGGAGCTGCGCGCCTGGCTTGCCGCTCGACGGGGCGCGAGACGGTGACGGCGAGCGACGCGGGAGCCAGGCCCGTGCGGATCGCGCCGGCCGCGCTCGCCGACCGGGGCGGATCGTAACCCTCGCCGGGGGGTCCCGTCTGGGGGTGCTCCACCGTGCCGCTGGCACGGGGGGCGAGGTACCCTATACTTCGTCGACGAGCCGTTCCCCGTCGCAGGAGACCGCCGTGTGACTCTCGCCCCGCGCGACGCAGAGCGCCCGAGGCCGGTGCCGCTCCGGACCGGGATCCTCGAGAAGGGCCTGCCGCACAACCTCGACGCGGAGCGCGCCCTCCTGGGCGGTCTGCTCATCGACCCCGACGCCCTGCCCGCGGCGCGCGACCTCGTGTCCGCCGCCGACTTCTACCGCGCGGCGCACGGCCTCATCTTCGAGAGCATGACGGCGCTCTTCGAGCGCAACGAGGCGGTCGACCTCATCACGCTCGGCAAGGCGCTCGAGGCCCAGGGGCAACTCGAGGCGGCCGGCGGGCTCGCCTACCTGACGTACCTCGCCGAAGGGGTGCCGACGGCCGCCAACGTCGCGTACTACGCGCGGATCGTGAAGGAGAAGGCGATCGTGCGGCGGCTCATCGAGACCGCCACCGACATCGCCGAGCGGGCGTACGACCACGAGGGGGAGGCGGAGCCGTTCCTGCGCGAGGCCGAGCAGGCGATCTTCAGGATCAGCGAGGACCGGATCCGGGTGTCGTTCCTGCCGGCGCGCGAGGCGGTGCGGAGCGCCTTCCGGCAGATCGAGCGGCTCTACGAGCGCAAGGAACTCGTCACCGGCGTGCCGACCGGCTTCGTCGACCTCGACAAGATGACCGCGGGGCTTCAGCCCTCGGACCTGATCATCGTGGCGGGGCGGCCGTCCATGGGCAAGACCGCCTTCTGCCTCAACATCGCCCGCTACGCGGCGGTGGAGGCGCAGGTGCCGGTGGCGATCTTCTCGCTCGAGATGGCGAGGGAGCAGATCGCCTTCCGCCTCCTCGGCACCGAGGCGAGGATCGAGTTCGGCAAGCTCCGCAGCGGCGCCCTCAGTCGCGAGGAGTGGCCGCGCCTCACGCGCGCCGCCGGCACCCTCGCGCGCGCGCCGATCTTCGTCGACGACACCCCGGCGCTCCCGGTGGCCGAGCTTCGCGCCAAGGCGCGCCGCCTCAAGGCCGAGCACAGGCTCGGGCTCATCGTCGTCGACTACCTGCAGCTCCTCAGGGGGCGGCCGAACGCGGAGCGGCGCGAGCAGGAGATCTCGGACATCTCGCGGACGCTCAAGGCGATCGCCAAGGAGCTGTCGGTGCCGGTGGTGGCGCTCTCGCAGCTCAATCGTCAGGTCGAGTCGCGCAGCGACCGGCGGCCCCAGCTCTCCGACCTGCGCGAGTCGGGCGCCATCGAGCAGGACGCCGACGTGATCCTCTTCGTCTACCGTGACGAGGTCTATCACCCGGATTCGGAGGACCGGGGCGTCGCGGAGATCATCATCGGCAAGCAGCGCAACGGGCCGACCGGCTTCGTCCGCCTCGCCTTCCTGGGGCAGTTCACCGCCTTCGAGAACCTCGCGCGGGAGCGCGACTGATCCGCGACGCGGCTACGCGACCCGGGACGCGGTGGAGAGCGCCCGGAGCTGGGCGTCGAGCTGGGGGACCGGCACGACGCGCATCGCGGCGGGCGGCGTCATGGCGACGAGCAGGCGCGCCGGAGCGGGACCGGGGTTCTCGATGACGTGCGGGGCGCTGGCGTCCCACTGGTACGCGTCGCCCTCGCCGAGCACCGCGCCGTGCTCCCCCTGACGGATCCGCACGCTGCCCGAGAGGACCCAGCAGGCCTCCTCGCCCTCGTGCGCGTGGGTGTCGCCGCCCACGGCGCACCCGGCCGGCAACTCGACCACGACGAGCTGCAGCGAGCGCCCCGAGATGGGCGACAGGTACTCGACGCGTCCCTGGCTCGCCTCGTCGATGAGCACCTGACGCTCGCCCCGACGTACGAGGGTCGGCTGCTGTCGCTCGCCGAGGAGCAGGTAGGTGAGCGGGGTCTCGAGAGCGTCGGCGATCCGCTCGAGGGTGTTCAGGGAGGGCGAGGTCTTGTCGTTCTCCACCTGCGACAGGAACCCCTTCGACAGCCCCGAGCGCTCCGCGATGTCCTGGATCGTGATGCCCTTGCCTGTCCGCACGCGCTTGATCTTGCGGCCGAGCTTCACGGGCGGTTCTCCAGTGCAACGGACCCGATTATACCCCGCCCGGCCGAGCGGCCGCGCAAGAAAAAGGCGCGCTAGACTCCCGTCGTCATGGAAGACGGTCCCCGCGCTCAGCAGGTGATCGAGCCGATCGTGCGGGCCTTCGACGAGCCGCTCGTCCTCGCCGCCGATGCGCTCCACAAGGTGGTGGACTGGCTCGATCCGATCCTCTTCGTCCTCGTCGTCGCGCTCCTCGCCCGGGTCGCGGTGGCGATCGGGAGCCGGGTGGTGCTGCGCGTCACGCTTCCCGAGCGGATCGCGCGCCTCGACGTCGACCCGAAGCAGGTCGCCACCGTGCGCCGCTTCCTGCGGAGCGCCGTCGCCTACGCGGTCTACGTGCTGGCGGTGGTCGTCGTCCTCGCGCGCTTCGGCCTCGATCCGTCGCCGTTCCTGGTCGGCGCGGGCGGGCTCGTCGCCATCGCCATCGGCTTCGGCTCGCAGGGCTTCGTCCAGGACGTGGTCACCGGCCTCTTCGTCCTCGTCGAGAAGCAGTACGCCGTGGGCGACTTCGTCGAGATCGGCCCCATCTCGGGCTTCGTCGAGGAGGTCGGCATCCGCGTGACGCGCGTGCGCGACGTGAACGGCGCCCTCCGCCTCATCCCGAACCGCACCGTGCTGCAGGTCGGCAACTACCCGAAGGGCTACACCGAGGCGCTCGTGGACGTCTTTCCCGAGAAGGCGGAGGCGATCGACCGGGTCGAGGCGCTGGTCGACGCGGTCGGGCGGCGGCTCGACGAGGAGCTGGACGTGATCCTCCTGCCGCCGCGCGTGACCCGGCCGCTGCCGGGCGATCCCCCCTTCGTGCGCACCACGGTCCGCATCCTCCCGAACCAGCAGTGGGCCGTCGACCGCGAACTCGTCGGGCGCATCAAGGCGGCGCTTGCCGCCGAAGGGATCGGCCTCGGCCCGTCGGGGATCCGGGTCGTCTACCAGTGCGACCGGGTGGCGTTCTACAACAACCTGAACCGGCTCAAGGCCCGCTGGACCGATTCGTGACCGGCCGGGCGCGGCGCGCCCGGCCGGGGTCCCGCCCGGCTTGACCTCCCGTAGGCCCTCCGCTACCGTTCTTTCGTTTCCCCGACCGGCGTCCCGTACGCCTCCCCGAGGGTCCATGTCCACGCACGCTCGTACCCCGCGCCGCGCCGGCTTCGCCTTCCGGTGGCTTGCCTGGGCGGCGGTCCTCTCGACCTACGCGCTCATCGTCTTCGGCGGCGTCGTCCGCATCACCGGCTCCGGCATGGGGTGCGGGGACGACTGGCCGCTCTGCAACGGCCACCTGATTCCCCCGATGGACCTGCCGACGTTCATCGAGTGGGGGCACAGGCTCGCGGCGGCGCTCGTGAGCGCGGTAACGGTGGCGGTGGCGGCGTTCGCGTGGCTCCGGTACCGGCGCGACCGGGGGCTTCTGCGGCCCGCCGCCTGGGCGGTCGCGCTGCTCGTCGTGCAGGTCCTGCTCGGCGCGGTCACGGTCAAGCTCGAGCTGCCGGCCTGGTCGGTGGTGCTCCACCTCGCCAACGCCATGCTCCTCCTCGCGGCGTTCGTGCTGGTCGCCCTGCGGGCGGCCCAGCCGGCCGACGCGCCGCGCGAGGGGCGGCCCTCGCCGGTGCGCCGCGCGGCCGCGTGGACCGCGGGGCTCGGGTTCCTCGCGGTGCTGGCCGGCGCGCTCGTGGCCAACCTGGACGCGGGGCCGGCGTGCCAGGGCTTCCCGCTCTGCAACGGGTCCTGGCTGCCGAACCCGGCCTTCGCCGTGCCGGTCGTCGTCCACTGGGCCCACCGGATGATCGCGTACGCGTTCGCGGCCTGGGCGCTGGTCTTCGCCATCCGCATGCGGCGCGAGGGGCCGGCGCTCGCCGCCGCGGCCTTCTCGGTGCTCGCGCTTACGGGGCTGCAGATCATCGTCGCCGCCGCCATGGTCGCGCACTTCCTGCCGTCCTCGCTGCGCGCCCTGCACCTGGCGGTCGGCACCGGCCTCTGGGCGGTCCTCGTGGTGCTCGTGCACGCCGCCCGGCACGCCGGCGATCAGCCCGAGGGGGAGGTGGCGCCCGCGACGCGCGAGCCCTCGCCGGCGGCGCCGGGATTCCTCCGGGTCGCGTCCGACCTCGTGGCCCTCACGAAGCCGCGCATCATCTCGCTTCTGCTCCTCACGACGATCATCCCGCTCTTCGTCGCGAGCCCGGACGTGCCGCCGGTTTCGGTGGTCTTCTGGACGCTCGTCGGCGGCTATCTCATGGCGGGCGGCGCGAACACGATCAACATGTGGTTCGACCGCGACATCGACCACGTCATGGGGCGGACCGCCAGGCGGCCGATCCCCGCGGGGCGCGTCGCCCCCCGCGCGGCGCTCGCGTTCGGCATCGCGCAGGGCCTCGCGGCCTTCGCCGCCTTCTGGGTGTTCGTGAACCCGCTCGCGGCCTGGCTCGCCCTGGCGGGATTCTTCTACTACGTCTTCATCTACACCATGTGGCTCAAGCGGTCGACGCCGCTCAACATCGTCCTCGGCGGCGCGGCCGGCGCCTTCCCGCCGCTCGTCGGCTGGGCGGCTGGCTCGGGCACCATCGACCTGGCGGCCATCTACCTCTTCGCCATCATCTTCTACTGGACCCCGCCGCACTTCTGGGCGCTCGCGCTCCTCAAGCAGGACGACTACGCGCGGGCCGGCGTCCCGATGCTCCCGGTCGTGCGCGGCGAGCGCGAGACGAAGTGGCAGATGCTCCTCTACGCCGTCATGCTCGTGCCGCTCACGCTCGTCCCGAGCCTCTTCGGCGCCTTCGGGGCGCTCTACGCCACGGCCGCCATGCTCCTCGGCCTCAGGCTCGTCTGGTACTGCGTGAAGCTCATCCGGTCGGAGTCGCTGCAGCCGACCGCCTGGAAGCTCTACCGCTTCTCGCTCCTCTACCTGGCGCTGCTCTTCGCGGCCATGGCGCTCGACAAGCTCGTCCCGAGCACCCGCGTCGAGGCGGCGCCGGAGCGGCCGGCCGCGGTGCTCGAGTCGGCGCGGTGACCGCGTCGGGGCGGCGCCGGCTCCCCTCGCCGGCGGCCCTCGCGCCGTTCTGGCGGCGCGTCCGCCCCGAGGCCTGGCCGCTCGCGGCGGCGGCCGTCTGCGTCCTGGCGAGCACGGCGGTCACGCTCGCGTTCCCGCTCTTCGTCCGCCGGCTCCTCGACTCGGCCTTCCTGGCCGGCGACGGCAGCCGGCTGAACCGCCTCACGCTCCTCCTGGCGGGGCTCCTCGTCCTGCAGGCCGGGGTCGTGTTCGTCCAGGCCTACCTGCTCTCGGGTGCGGCCGAGCGCGTCGTGGCCGGCCTGCGGCGCGACCTGTTCGCCCACCTCGTCCGGCTGCCGCCCGGCTTCTTCGCCACGCGGCGGACGGGCGAGCTGACGAGCCGGCTGGCCGCCGACGTCGCCCTCCTGCAGGCCTTCCTCTCGCAGCAGCTTTCGGGCTTCGTCCGGCAGGGGCTCACGCTCGTCGGCGGCGTCGTGCTGCTCGCCGTGGCCCACCCGCAGCTCACCGTGGCGGCGCTGGCCGTGGGCCCGCTCGTCGCCGGCGTCGCGCTCCTCTTCGGCCGGCGCCTCGGCCGCGTGAGCGGCGCCGTGCAGGACCGCGTGGCCGACGCGATGGCGCTGGCCGACGAGGTGTTCGGGCAGATCCGCGTGGTGCAGAGCTTCGTGCGGGAGGCGGACGAGACCGCGCGGTTCGACGCCCGCGTCGACGCCGCGCTGCGGACGGCGATGCACCGGGCCCGCGTGCGGGGGCTCTTCTTCGCCGCCGTGACGTTCGCGACGTTCGCCGGCTGCCTCGCCGTCCTCTGGCAGGGGGGACGTCTCGTCCTCGCCGGGAACCTCACGGCCGGGGAGCTGGTGTCGTTCCTCCTTTATACGGTCTACGTGGCCGGCGCCGTGGGGGCGCTGGCCGGCTACTTCACCGGGTACCAGGAGGCCGTGGGCGCGGCGTCGCGCGTCTTCGAGCTGCTCGGCGTGGCGCCGGCCGTGGCCGATCCGGCGAGTCCGCTGCCGCTCCCCGCGCCGCTCCGCGGGGAGGTGCGCTTCGAGCGCGTGTCGTTCCGCTACGGGGACGGGGAGGCCCCCTGGGCGCTCCGCGACGTGAGCGTCACGATCGCGCCGGGCGAGGTGGTGGCGCTCGTCGGGCCGTCCGGCGCCGGCAAGAGCACCTTCGCCTCGCTGGTGCCGCGCTTCTTCGACCCCACGGAGGGACGGGTCACGCTCGACGGCGTCGACGTCCGCCGCCTGAGGCTCGCCGACCTGCGCGAGGCCATCGGCCTCGTGCCGCAGGAGCCGGTGCTCTTCAGCGGCACGATCCGCGACAACATCGCCTACGGGCGGCCGTCGGCGAGCGACGCCGAGATCGTCGAGGCGGCCCGCGCGGCGCACGTGGCGGAGTTCGTGGAGCGGCTCCCGGACCGGTACGCGACCCTCGTCGGCGAGCGCGGCGTCACGCTGTCGGCCGGCCAGCGCCAGCGGATCGCCATCGCGCGGGTGATCCTCAAGGACCCGGCCATCCTCATCCTCGACGAGGCCACGAGCAGCCTCGACGCCGAGAGCGAGCGGCTCGTCGAGGAGGCCATCGAGCGGCTCATGGCCGGCCGCACGACGCTCATCATCGCCCACCGGCTCTCCACCGTCCGGCGGGCCGATCGTCTCGTCGTCCTCGACCGGGGCCGCGTGGTGGAGGAGGGGACGCACGACGCGCTCCTCGCCCGGGGCGGCCTCTACGAGCGGCTCTACCGCCGCCAGTTCCGCGACGCGGAGGAAGCACGCGTCGCGGGCTAGGAGCGTGCCATGCCGTTCACCATCACGAGCGAACCGCTCGACTTTCCGCTGCCGGCCTGGCGGCTCGTCCGCCAGCGCTTCGAGGCCACGCGGGAGGCCGACGTGGCCGCGGCGGTGCACCGCGAGATGGCGAAGCTCGACGGCCGCATCCGGCCCGGGATGACCGTCGCGGTCGGCGTCGGCAGCCGGGGCCTCGCCTCGCTCGCGACGCTCGTCCGGGCGACCGTCGAGGCGCTTGCGGCGCGCGGCGCGAAGCCGATCGTCATGCCCGCGATGGGGAGCCACGGCGGCGCCACGCCGGAGGGGCAGCTCCGGGTCCTCGCCGAGTACGGCGTCACGCCCGAGTCGGTCGGCGCGCCGATCGACCCCTCGATGGAAACCGTGCGGATCGGCGTCGCCGAGGGGAACCTGCCCGTGCACTTCGGCCGGGCGGCGCTCGCGGCCGACGCCGTGCTCGTCGTCAACCGCGTCAAGCCGCACACGAGCTTCCACGGGCGCTTCGAGAGCGGGCTCGCCAAGATGCTCACCGTCGGCTTCGGCAAGCACGCGGGGGCGACCGAGATGCACCAGCGGGGGATGGACCGCCTCCCGGAGACCATCCCGGCGGCGCTCGCCGTGGTCCTCGAGGAGGTCCGCGTCCTCGGCGGCCTCGCCACCGTGGAGAACGCCAGAGACGAGGTGGCCCTGGTGGAGTTCGTGCCCGGGGAGGCGATCACCGCGCGCGAGCCTGCGCTGCTCGAGCGGGCGCGCGCGCTCCTGCCGCGAATCCCCTTCGACCGGCTCGACGTGCTGATCGTCGACCGGATCGGCAAGGACGTGAGCGGCACCGGCATGGACCCCAACGTGACCCGCCGCCACACCGCCCGTCACCTGGGCGTCGATCCGCTCGCACCCCAGCGCATCGTGGTGCTCCGCCTCACCGAGCGGACGCACGGCAACGCGCACGGCCTCGGCGTTGCGGACATCACGACGCGCGACGTGATCGAGTCGATCGACTACCAGAAGGGGTGGACCAACGCGGTCGCCTCGCAGTCGCTCGACGCCGCACGGACTCCGCTCTGGATGCCGACCGACCGGGAGGCGATCGCCCTCGCCCTCCTCACGGCTCCCGGCGCCGACCGGACCGCCCCTCGCCTCGTGCGGATCGGCTCCACGCTCGAACTCGAGACGTTCCGGGTGTCCGAGGCGCTCTGGCAGGCGGAGGGGCGCCACCGCCCCGACCTCGAGCCGCTCGCCGAGGCCGAGCCGATGGCGTTCGGACCGGACGGCCGCCTCGCCGACCTGCCGCCCCCCCGGACCCGGCACGGCCGGGCGCCGTGGACGGACTAGAGCCGCGATGACCATTGCCGTGACGCTGGTGGGGGCGACCGGGTGGGTGGGACGCGAACTGGTGCGAGCCGTGGCGGAGGCGCCCGACCTCCGGCTCGTCGCCGCGGTCGCCCGTGGTGCGGCCGGGACGGATGCCGGCGTCGCGGCCGGCGGATCGCCGCTGGGAGTGACGATCGTGCCGACCCTCGCCGAGGCGCTCGCCACGCCGAGCGACGTGGTCGTGGACTACACGAGGCCCGACGCCGTGAAGGGCCACGTGCTGGCCGCCGTCGCCGCGGGCCGGTCGGTCGTGGTGGGGACTTCGGGACTCACCGCCGCCGACTACGAGGAGATCGACCGCGCCGCCCGCGATCGCGGCGTCGGCGTCCTCGCCGCCGGCAACTTCTCCATCACGGCCACGCTCATGCAGCGCTTCGCCCTCATGGCCGCGCGCTACGTCGCCGACGTCGAGGTGGTCGACTACGCCTCGGCCGGCAAGCCTGACGTGCCGAGCGGCACGGCGCGAGAACTGGCCGAGCGGCTCTCGGAGGTGCGGCGGGACCCGACGTCCCTGCCGGTCGACCGGCTCTTCGGCCCGAAGGAGGCGCGCGGCGCCGAGGTCGGCCGCACGCGCGTGCACTCGCTGCGCCTGCCGGGGTACGTGCTCGCC
>DATCKS010000371.1:0-3022 GCA_036562265.1 Thermodesulfobacteriota bacterium
GCCCAGCCGTCGGCGGTGATGGGGCGGGCCTGGAACCGCTGGCCGTTGTCGACGAGGGCGAGGCCGACGACCGGCCCGCTTCCGCCTCTGGCCCTGACCGTCACGGTGATCGTTTCCCCGCGGCGGACGGCAGCCGGCGCGTCGATGGTCACCTTCGAAGCCGCGTCGACGGCCTTCACCGCGGCGAGGAGCGCCTGCCGGTCGGCCTCGCTGAGGTCCCTGTAGCTGCCGGCGCCCGAGCTGATCTGCGCGTAGTGCTTGGCCTCGACGGTCTGCCGGCTCGCCATGTCGGGCGGCAGCGTCGCGAGCTGATCGGTGCCCACCGAGGAGTGGCAGCCCGCGCAGGCCGGCACGAGGTCGGTGACGTGGATCTGCGGCCCGCCCGGGTAGGCGAGGGCGGTCCGAGCGACCAGGAGCGCGAGGGGGACGAGCAACGCGAGACGGATCATCTTCCTCCCTCCAGGGGACTGGATGACGCGGCGCGCCGGCGGCCCGTCGCGAGCCAGGCGACGACCGCCAGGACCAGCGTCAGGTTCGAGGCGAAGACGAAGGCGAGGTCGAAGGTGAGGCGTGAGAGCGGCCAGCCGGCGCCGACCAGCGCCGCCCAGAGGGCGAGCAGGCCGAGGAGCCGCCGGGGACGGACGCGACCGCACCCGTCGCCCGCGGCGACGACGATCCCTCCTGCGGTCACGAGCCCGATGCCGACCAGGTACGCCGCCGCCATGCCGACCTCACCGTAGTCGGAAACCGCGAGGGCGTCCCCCCGGTTCCAGCCCGGGGTCAGGCCTTTCCCTTTTCCAGGGGGTCAGGCCTTTCCATTTTCCGTGCGGCCAGGTCGAGCGGGGATGCGAGGCCGCGGGTGACGTTCCGGCAAGGCGCCCGAGGAGCGCACGCCTGGCGCGCGACCGCGTGGCGGACGTCGTGCCGCCGGGAATCGGCGCCGCCTCGTCGCGCGGCGACTCGTCTTCCTCTCAGCGGCAGGGGGCGGTGGGTACCGGGGCTTCCGGCCGGCGAGGCGGCGGCCGAGAGCAATGAGGAGGGGCGCTTACGGCGTCGCCGCCCGCACCTCGAGGAAGGTGCTCTGATAGGTCGCGCCCTCGCCGAAGTCGCTGTACCGCGGGCCGACGAGGATGTTCACCGTGCCGCCGCCCGCCTCGGCGGCCGGTCGCTGGCCGATGACGAGCGCGACGCCGGGCGGCGCGTCGTCGCTCACCTTGAGCGTGAGCGTGAGGGAGCCGCGGTCGTTCTCGAGACGCACCGGGGCGCCGTCGCGCAGGCCGCGGCGGGCCGCCTCGTCCGGATGGAGGACGACGGCGGGCTGCCCCTCGCGCGCCCTGAGCGACGCGACGCCGGAGAAGGCGGTGTGCGCCTGGAAGTAGCCGGGGGCCGTGAGCAGGCGCAGGGGGAACCGCGCGGCGGCCTGCGCCTCTTCGGGGTCGGGCCGGTAGTCCGGCATGGGCGGCAGGCCCTGGGCGGCCAGCGTCTCCGAGTAGAACTCGAGCTTGCCCGACGGCGTCGCGAAGCGCTGCGTGCCGGGCGGCGGGCCGACGCGCAGGGGACGGCCGCTGAGGAGGGTGGCGACGTCGAGCGAGGCGGCCGGGCCGACCGACGCGGCGAGGAGCGTGCGGACGAGGTCCTCGGTGTCCATCGACCAGATCGGGTCGGTCAGGCCCATGCGCCTGGCGAGCGTCTGCGCGAGGCGGCGGTTCGACCATGCCTCGCCCTGCGGCGGCACCGCGGCGCGCCCCGCCTGCACGTAGTAGGTCCCGTAGGAGCGGTACACGTCATCCGTCTCGAGGTAGGTGGCCGCCGGCAGGACGATGTCGGCATAGCGCGCCGTGTCCGACAGGAACGGGTCGTGGACCACCGTGAACAGGTCCTCGCGCGAGAGGCCGCGCCGCACCGCCCCGGCGTCCGGACAGGTGACGGCCGGGTTGTTGGCCGCAATGAAGAGGGCGCGGATCGGCGGGCGGTCGAGCGTGAGCAGCGCCTCGCCGAGCCGCGAGTGGTTGACGACCCGCGTGCTGGCCGGCCCGGAAGGCTTGCGGAGCGGGTCTCCCTTGATGCCGATGCCGGCGGCCGTCATCAGCAGGGCGCCGCCGCCCCGCTTGCCGTACGCGCCGACGACGCCCGGCAGGAGCGCCACGGCGCGGACCGCCTGGCCGCCCTGGGCCGAACGCGACATCCCCTCGCCGAGCCGGATGAAGGGGGCCCGCGCCCGCCCGTAGGCGTGCGCGAACCGCTCGATGTCGGCCGGCGCGACCCCGGTGAGTTCGGCCGTGCGGACCGGGTCGAAGCGCGGCAGCACCTCGCGCTCGAGCCGGTCGAAGCCGACCGTCTCGCGGGCGAGGTAGGCGCGGTCGGCGAGGCCATCGCGCGCGAGCACGTGCATGACGCCGAGGGCGAGCGCGGCGTCGGTCCCCACCCGGACGCGGATGTGCCAGTCGGCCCGGGCGGCCGTTCGGCTCCGGCGCGGGTCGATGACGACGAGGGTCGCGCCGGCGGCGCGTGCCGCCTCGACCTTGGCCCAGGTGTGGACGTTCGTCGTGACGAGGTCGGCGCCCCACGCGACGACGAAGTCCGAGTCGACCACGGTCTCCGGATCGGCGCCCCCCACGGGGCCGAGCGTCGCCTCCCAGGCCGCCTCCGCACAGGTGTCGCAGACGGTGCCGGCGGCGAGCCGGGTCGTCCCGAGCGCGTGGAAGAGGCCGAGCAGCAGCCCCCGGTTGATCTGGCCCTGGTGGGCGCTGTAGGCGTAGCCGAGAATCGCCTCCGGGCCGTCCTCCCGGATGATGGTGGTCCAGCGCTCGACGATCTCGTCGAGCGCGGCGTCCCAGGAGATCGGCTCGAAGCGCCCCGTGCCCTTCGGTCCGGTCCGCCGAAGCGGCGTGCGCAGCCGCTCGGGCGAGTGGACGAGCTCCATGTCCCGGTTCACCTTGGCGCAGGTGAAGCCGGCCGTCATCGGCTGCTCGGGGTCGCCCTGGATCCGGACGATGCGGCCGTCCTCGACCGTGACCAGGAG
>DATCKS010000372.1:0-8593 GCA_036562265.1 Thermodesulfobacteriota bacterium
GGCACGGTCGGCACGACCATCGTCGGCATGTGGCTGTTCGGCGAGCCGGCGAGCGCCGCCCGGCTCGCCTGCATCGGGCTCATCGTCGCCGGCATCCTCGGGCTCAAGCTGGTCACCCCGTCGTGACCGGGCGCTCCGGCCCCGGCTTCGCGGGGCACGGGGGCCCGCCGCCTCGTCTCGGCTGCCGCCCTCTCGAGGACCGGCGTCGCGGGGGTACCGCCCGCTCCGGCACCGGGGGCGCTTGACAGGCTGGACGCGTGCCACTAGACTGCCGGGCAATGTACGAGCGCCGGTCCCTTCGCACCCTAGCGCTAGGCCTTACCCGGCTCGCCGCGGCGGAGCTAGCCGCGAGCGAGCGCGTTCGGCCGGCGGTGCGGGGGCACCGGGCGGCCCGGTAACGGGAAGACCCGAACCCGGCAGACCAGCCGGCGGGCGCCCACCGGGTCCCCCGGCGCGACATCCCAGGGACCACACGAACCCACCGACGGCCGAATGGCCCGGTGGGTTTTTCGTTTTTGGGCGCAAGGCGAGTTGCGAGGAGGTAAGGAACGATGCCCCGACGCGTATGGATCTTCGACACGACGCTCCGCGACGGCGAGCAGGTACCGGGCGCGAGCCTCCGGCTGCGCGAGAAGGTCGAGATCGCGCACCAGCTCGCGCGGCTCGGTGTGGACGTCATCGAGGCCGGCTTCCCGATCTCCTCGCCGGGCGACTTCGAGGCGGTCCGCACCATCGCCCGCGAGGTGAAGGGCCGCGTCATCACGGGCCTCGCCCGTGCGGTCCAGGGGGACATCGAGTGCCTCTACGAGGCGGTCAAGGACGCGGAGGCCCCCCGCCTCCACATCTTCCTCGGCTCCTCCGACATCCACATCGAGAAGAAGTTCCGCAAGGACCGCGAGCAGGTGCTCGAGCAGGGCGTCTCGGCGGTCAAGTTCGGCAAGAAGCTCTGCTCCGAGATCGAGTACTCCACCGAGGACGCCTCCCGCACCGACTTCGACTACCTCTGCCGCACGCTCGAGGCCGTGATCGACGCCGGCGCCACGGTCGTGAACATCCCCGACACCGTCGGCTACGCCTACCCGACGCAGTGGTTCGAGCTGATCACGAAGATCCGCGAGCGGGTGCCGAACATCCACAAGGCGAAGATCAGCGTCCACTGCCACAACGACCTCGGGCTCGCGACCGCCAACAGCCTGGCCGCCGTCCTCGCCGGCGCCGACCAGGTGGAGTGCACCATCAACGGCATCGGCGAGCGGGCGGGCAACGCCTCCATGGAAGAGATCGTCATGGCGATGAAGACCCGCAAGGACATCTTCTCGGACGTGGAGGTCAACATCAACACGACCGAGTTCATGCGGACCTCGAAGCTCGTCTCGACCCTCATGGGGATTCCGGTGCAGCCGAACAAGGCGATCGTCGGCAGCAACGCCTTCGCCCACTCCTCGGGCATCCACCAGGACGGCATCCTCAAGGACCGCTCGACCTACGAGATCATGCGTCCCGAGTCGGTCGGCGTGACGGAGCACAAGTTCGTGCTCACGGCGCGCTCGGGCCGGCACGCGCTCAAGCACCGCCTCCACGAGCTCGGCTACACGGTGGAGGAGGGGCCGAAGTTCGACAAGATCTACGAGCGGTTCATCATGATCGCCGACAGGAAGAAGCAGGTCTACGACGCCGACCTCGAGACGATCATGAAGGACCAGATCTCGGCGGGCGAGGGGGAGTTCGATCTCGAGGCGATCGAGGTCGTGAGCGGGACCAACGCCGTGCCGACCGCGCGCGTCCGCCTCGTCAAGGGGGACCAGCGGTTCGAGGACAGCGGCACCGGCGACGGTCCGGTGGACGCGGCCTTCAAGACGATCGACAAGGTCACCGGCGCCCGCGTGGAGCTGGCCGACTTCGCGGTCCGTGCGGTCACCAAGGGCCGCGAGGCGCTCGGCGAGGCGACCGTGGTCGTCAAGGCCGACGGCCAGGCCTTCACCGGCCGCGGCTCCTCCACCGACATCATCGAGGCGTCGGCCCGCGCCTACGTCGACGCGATCAACAAGGTCTTCGGCGCCGAGCAGCGCAACCTGGCGGCCGCCGAAGCCCGCATGGCCGTCTAACCCTTCCCACGAGCCCGCGGGGCGGTATGGTGAGTCGTACCGTCCCGCGGGCGGCCGCGGCCCGGCACCGGCGTGCCCGGGGCGGGCGGCCGTACCCGCATCCCGCATGATACCCTGTCGATGGCGTAAGGCTCGGTGCCACGGGCGCCGGTGCGACGCTCGGGGCCTGACCGCGCGCCGGTCCGGCGGCACGCCGGTCCGGGGCGCGCGGGTGCGGAGGATCGGGAGGAGGGGTCGATGTGAAGCCGCTTGTCGAGGTCGACAGGGTTTCCAAGGTCTTCGAGAAGGACGGCCGGACGGTCGAGGCGCTCCGCGAGGTGAGCTTCGACGTCCGCCGCGGCGAGCTGCTCGCGCTCATCGGCGCGTCGGGATGCGGCAAGTCGACGCTCCTCAACCTCATGGGCGGGCTCCTCATGCCGTCCGCGGGCGAGATTCGCTACGACGGGGCGCCGGTGCGCGACGTGAACACCCGCATGGGCTACATCACGCAGCACGATACGCTGCTGCCCTGGCGCACCGTCGAGGGCAACGTGCGGATCGCCCTCGAGCTGAAGGGGCTTTCGGCCGCCGAGCAGGCGGAGCGGGCGCGGGCCATGATCCGGCGGGTGGGGCTCGCCGAGTTCGAGCGTCACTACCCGCACGAGCTGTCGGGCGGCATGCGCAAGCGGGTGGGGCTCGCGCGCGCCCTCGTCTACGACCCGGAGGCGCTCCTCATGGACGAGCCCTTCGGCGCGCTCGACGCCCAGCTCCGCGTCGTCATGCAGGGCGAGCTGCTCCGGATCTGGGAGGCGAGCGGCAAGACGATCGTCTTCGTCACGCACGACCTCGACGAGGCGCTGGTGCTGTCGGACCGCATCGTCGTCCTCTCGCGCCGCCCGGGCCGGCTCAAGGCGATCGTCGACGTGGCGCTGCCGAGGCCGCGCGACATCAACGGCGTCCGGTACCTCCCCGAGTACCGCGACCTCCACGCCCGGCTCTGGGACCTCCTCAAGGACGACGTCCTGGCGGCCGCGGAGACGGACCGATGAGGCTCTGGATCACGCGGGGCATCCTGGCCGTGGCGTTCGTCCTCGCCTGGGAGGCGGCGGGCCTCTGGGTCATCGACCCGTTCTTCATCAGCCGCCCGAGCCTCGTCGCGGCGGTGCTCGTCGAGTGGACCCTGAACGGCCGGCTCATCCACCACACCTGGATCACCGTCCAGGAGATGCTCCTGGGCCTCGCGCTCGGCTCCCTGGTCGGCATCGTCGTGGGGCTCGCCCTGGGACTCCGGCCGGGACTGGCGCGACTCCTCGACCCGTTCGTCATGGGCGCCTACGCCCTGCCGAAGGTCGCCCTGGGCCCGCTCTTCATCCTCTGGTTCGGCATCGGCATCACGATGAAGATCATGCTCTCGGCGGTGATCGTCTTCTTCCTGGTCTTCTTCAACACGCTGGCCGGGGTGCGGGCGGTCGACCGCAGCCTCGTGGCGGTCATCCGGATGATGGGGGCGACGCGCGCGCAGGTCGTGCGCAAGGTGGTGATCCCCTCGGCGCTGGTCTGGATCTTCCTCGGCCTGCGGGTCTCGGTCCCCTACGCGCTGATCGGCGCGGTCGTGGGCGAGATCATCGCCTCGAATCGGGGACTCGGCTTCCTCCTCTCGAGCGCGGCGGGGTACCTGGATACCCCGGGCCTCTTCGCGGCGCTCATCGCCCTCATGGTTCTGGCGATCCTCGTGAACGGGGGGGTGGACCTGCTCGAGCGGCGCTTCCTCAAGTGGCGGCCGGCCGAGGCGGCCGGCGACGGAGGGGGACTGTGAGCACGACGGGTGCCACGCACGCGTCGGGCGAGGCCTCGACGCCGCCGTCGGCCGAGGCGATACGGCTCGGGCTCGGGGCGATCCGTCGCAACCGGCACCGGCGACTGCACCTCTACGGCCACTTCCTCGAACTCGGCTGGCACGTCGTGCGGCCGGGGACCGTGCGCGCCACGCTGCCCGTGACCCGACGGCTCTGGGACGACCGGGGCGTGGTGGCCGCAACACCGATCGCGACCCTGGCGGACGTCGCCATGGGGCTCGCGCTCCGCTCGCGCCGGCAGGCAACCGGCATGCGCTTCGCGACGGCGAGCCTCGACATCCACCACGCGGAGGCGCCCCGGTCGGGCCGCGTGACGGCGGTCGCGACCGTCTTCGCGGCCGAGGGGTCGCTGGGACTCGTCCGCTGCGAGGTGACCGCGCCGGGCGCGCGCCCGGTGGCCCTGGCCACGGGCGCCTTCCTCTGCCGGCCGCTCCCGGCGGGCATCGAGGCGCCGGACCTTAGGGTCGTCAAGCGGATGGCGACCCGTCCGCCGGCCGAGGGCCCGTGGGACGCCGGCCTGTCGGCCGAAGAGCGGCGGTTCGTCGTCGACCTCGGCCGGGCGCTCGAGCGGCAGCTGGGCGCCGCGGACCCGTTCGCGGCCTACCTCGGCATCGAGGTCCTCGACGCGCCGCAGGGCGAGGCGCGGATACGGCTGCCGGCCGCCGCGACGGTCGCCAACCGGGTCGGTCACGTACAGGACGGCGTCCTCCACGGCCTCGCCGCGCTCGCCTGCGGCCGCGCGGCCGGCGGGCGGCCGCGCGGGGTGTCCGTGCGGTTCCTCCGTCCCGCCGCCACGGGGACCGTGACGGCGGCCGCCCGCGTCGTCCACACCGGGCGAGAGGTGGCGGTCGTGCAGTGCGACCTCACCGACGACGAGGGGCGGCTCGTCGCCACCGCGACGGCCAGCGTGCAGCGCGCGACCGAGGGCTGAGGCGAGGTCCGGGCCCCTTCGCGGTGGTCGGTCGCCTGCATGGCGAGGGCCCGGGAAGCATCGCGTCGGCGCGGCCCGAGTCTGGCAGCGCTCGCGCGTGGGCGGCGGTGCGGCTGCTGGACTTGCTATACTGATCGGCTTGGCTACAGCAGGGGGATCCATGGCATTGCTCTCGCCCGAAGACCTGGACCGACGACCGGTGCGGGTCATCACGCACAACGCCTGCCTCGACGGCTCCGCGGCGGCGGCCATGGTACGGCTCGCCCTGCCGGGCGGGCCGTTCGAGGTGCACTTCGCCGAGCACCCGGAGATCCCCGACCTGCTCGCGAAGGCCCATCCGGGCGGGCTCCTGTTCTTCCTCGACCTCTCGACGCCCGACCCGGGCGCGCTGGCGCGCCTGGCCGAGCTGAACGCGAAGGGGACGCGCGTGATCTGGCTCGACCACCACCAGAGCGCCATCCCCCTCCGCTCGAAGGTGCCGGGGCCGCTCTTCCACGTGGAACTGGTCGAGGGCGTTTCGGCGACGCGCCTCACGTTCGACTACCTGCGCCAGGTGGTCCCGTCGCTCGAGTCGGCCCGGATCCTGGCGGACCTTGCCGACGACCGCGACCTCTGGCGCAACACCGACCCGCGCAGCGAGGCGCTCTCCGACGCCATCGGGCTCCTCGGCAGCGAGGCGACGTTCGACGACCTCTGCCAGATGCCGGCGCTCGGCCGCGTCCCGGACCGCCTCGCCCAGGCGGCGGCCAAGGCGCAGGCACGCAAGCAGGAGGCGATCGCCCAGGCGAAGGCCGGACTCGTCGTGCGGCCGGTCGACGGCACCGGCATCGAGGTCGCCGTCGCGCCGTGCGACCGCTACGCGAGCGACGTGGGACACGCGCTCGGCGCGCCGAACCGTCTCGTCGTGCTCGCCTCGCCCTCGCGCAAGCGGTTCTCGATGCGCGGGCCGGGCGAGCCGCCGCTCAACGCCGCGACGCTCACCGCGCGACTCGGCGGCGGCGGCCACCCGCAGGCGGCCGGCGCTCCCTGGCCGAACCCGACGACGCTCGAGGATCTCGCGGACACGATCGTCGCGCTCGTGCGCGAGGAGATGGCGCGCGACGGCTCGGACCGGAAGTCGTAGGACGGACCTCGACCGGTTCGTCCGCGAGCGGCGCGGGCCGGCAGGTCCGGGACGCATGCGACGCGGCCGCCGCCCGGCGGCTCGCGCGAGACGCATCGAACACCGTGCTCGACCTCCTCGAGGCCGAGCGGACAGGAGGTCAGTGATGGAGCGGTTCTCGGGCGTCGACTACTACGCCCTGGACGCGTTGCTGAGCGACGAGGAGCGACTGGTCCGCGACACGGTCCGGGCGTTCGTGGACGCCGAGGTGCTCCCCGTCATCGAGCAGGCCACGCGCGAGGCGACGTTCCCGCGGCCGCTCGTGAAGAAGATGGCCGAGCTCGGCCTCTTCGGCGCGAACCTCACCGGCTACGGGCTGCCCGGCCTGTCGAACATCGCCTACGGCCTCATCATGCAGGAGCTCGAGCGGGGCGACAGCGGCGTGCGGTCGTTCGCGTCGGTGCAGGGCGCCCTCGTGATGTACCCGATCCACCGCTACGGCTCGGAGGCGCAGAAGGCGCGGTGGCTGCCGGCCCTCGCCTCCGGCGAGGCCATCGGCTGCTTCGGCCTCACCGAGCCCGACTTCGGCTCGAACCCGGGCGGCATGCGCACCCGCGCGCGGCGCGACGGCCAGGACTGGGTGCTCAACGGGACGAAGCGGTGGATCACCAACGGCAGCCTGGCCGACGTGGCGGTCGTCTGGGCGCGGGCGGACGAGGGGATCCTCGGCTTCCTCGTCGAGCGCGGGACGAAGGGCTTCACGACGATCGAGATGACGGGGAAGTGGAGCCTCAGGGCCTCGGTGACGAGCGAGCTGATCCTCGAGGACGTGCGGGTTCCCGACAGCGCGCGGCTCCCCGAGGCGCAGGGGCTCAGGGCGCCGCTGTCGTGCCTGACGCAGGCGCGCTACGGCATCGCCTGGGGGGCGATCGGCGCGGCGATGGCCTGCTACCACACCGCGCTCGAGTACGCGAAGAGCCGCGTGCAGTTCGAGCGGCCCATCGCCGGCTATCAGCTCGTGCAGCAGAAGCTGGTGGAGATGCTGACCGGGATCACGACGAGCCAGCTCCTCGCCTTCCGGCTCGGCCAGCTCAAGGACCAGGGGCGGATGACGCCGCAGCAGGTCTCGATGGCCAAGCGGCACAACGTGGCGCACGCGCTCTGGACCGCCCGTGCGGCGCGGGACATCCTCGGCGCCAACGGGATCGTCGACGAGTACCCGGTGTTCCGCCACCTCGCGAACCTCGAGACGGTCTACACATACGAGGGGACGCACGACATCCACACCCTGATCCTCGGACAGGACATCACGGGCCTCAACGCCTTCAGCTAGGAGACCCATGGCCGACTCCCTCGCCCGCGCCATCGCGGCGGGCGGCCGCCTGCGCGGGATCGCCGCCGTCACCACCGACACCGTCGACGAGGCGCGGCGCCGCCACGGGACCTACCCCGTCGCCAGCGCCGCCCTCGGCCGCGCGCTCACCGCCGCGCTCCTCCTCGGCTCGACGCTCAAGGGGGACGAGCGGGTGAGCCTGCAGTTCAACGGGAGCGGTCCCCTGCGGGAGGTGTACGCCGAGGCCGACGCGCACGGGCGCGTCCGCGGCTACGTGCGGCGGCCGGAGGTCCTCCTGCCGTCGCGCAACGGCAAGCTCGACGTGGGGGGCGCGCTCGGTCCGACCGGGACCCTCCAGGTCATGCGCTGGTCGCCCGGCGGGCAGCCCTACCACGGCGTGGTCCCGCTCGTCTCGGGCGAGATCGCCGAGGACCTCGCCTCCTACCTCACGGTGTCCGACCAGATCCCGTCGGTCGTGGCGCTCGGCGTCTTCGTGGAGCCCGACGGCCGCGTCTCGGCGGCCGGCGGGTTCATGGTGCAGCGGATGCCGCTCGACGGGGCGCACGCGTGGAACGGCGCCGCCGACGCGCCGCTCACGGCCGAGGAGTCGCGGATCATCGAGCGCGTCGAGCAGAACCTCGCGCCGCTGCCGGGCGTGAGCGCCCTGGTGCGGGGGGGCGCGACGCCGCGGGCGCTCCTCGACACGGCCCTCGCGGGACTCGAGCCGCAGGTCGTGGCCGAGGGGCCGGTCGAGTTCTTCTGCCCCTGCTCGCAGGAGCGGGTCATCCGGACGCTGGTCACGCTCGGCGCGGACGACCTCGAGCGTCTCGCACGCGACCACGGCGGCACGACCGCCACCTGCCACTTCTGCAACACCGACTACCGGTTCGAGGCCGACGACCTCCTCCGGCTCGCGGCCGACCTGCGGCTCGGTCGCGGGCAGCCCGCCGGCGGCGTCTCGCCGAACGGCCACGGCTAGAGGAGGCGAGGCTGCGGCCTACGCTCGTTCCCTCGGGAAGCCGAGTTCGAGCACGACGGCGCCGCCGGGGCCTGCCGTGGGCGCGTCCCGAACCTCCCCCGGCTCGACGAACACACAGGACCAGGCGCCGAGCGATCGACCCTCGTGGACCAGGCTCCCCTCGAGCACGAGGAGGTAACGGCCGACATCCGTCCCGGGGCCGAGGGCGAGCGCGGACTCTCCGGCCGTGAGACTCGTGGTCTGCGCGAACAGCCCGTCGGGCTCGTCGAGGACGCGGACGCCGGGACGATCGAGGGGCCCGGCAAGCC
>DATCKS010000376.1:0-2590 GCA_036562265.1 Thermodesulfobacteriota bacterium
GCGCTCGTCCGGATGCCCGGGACCCCCTCCTCGGCCGCCTACACCGAGGACTCCTACCGCCTCGCGCAGAGGGGACAGCTCGGCCTCGTCCTCGGCGTCGACGTCGTCTCGTCGGTCATCGGCGGGCTCATGGGGGCGGCCGTGCTCATCGTGGCCGCGCCGCTGCTCGCCGAGTTCGCCCTGAACTTCGCCTCGTTCGAGTACTTCTGGCTCGCGGTGCTCGGGCTCTCCTGCGCCGTCCTCATCTCGCCCGGGTCGGCCGTGAAGGGGCTGATCGCGCTCCTCATCGGCCTCCTCCTCGCCACGGTCGGCATCGACGTGGCGCAGGGGTACCCGCGCTTCACCTTCGGCGTGATCGACCTCCTGTCGGGGGTGAGCTTCATCCCGGCGATGATCGGTCTCTTCGGCGTCTCCGAGGTGCTGCGCAACGTCATGGCGCCGGGCCGCGTGCCGCCGACGGCGCGGGTGCCGTCGCGCATCTTCGAGGGGGTGTGGCGGGTCATCGTCCGCTACCGCTCAAACGTGCTCAGGTCGGGCGCTCTCGGGACCTTCATCGGCGTCCTGCCGGGCGCCGGCGCGGACATCGCCGCCTGGCTCGCCTACGCCGTGGCCAAGAAGCGATCGAAGGAGGGGGCGGAGTTCGGCAAGGGGCACATCGAGCCGATCGTCGACGCCGGCACGGCGAACAACTCGTCGCTCGCGGGCGACTGGGTCCCGGCGCTGGTCTTCGGCATCCCGGGCGACTCGATCACCGCCGTCGTGATCGGCGTCCTCTACATGAAGGGGCTCAGGCCCGGTCCCATGATCTTCGAGCAGCAGCCGGCGCTCGTCTACTCGGTCTACGCGACGTTCATCCTGGCGAACCTGCTCCTGCTCCCCCTCGGCTACCTCGCGATCCGGGCGTCGGGCCACATCCTCCGCGTGCCGCGCAACGTCCTCATGCCGGCCATCCTCGCCTTCTGCATCGTCGGCGCCTACGCCATCAACAACAGCCTCTTCGACGTCGGTATCATGCTCGCCACCGGCGTCCTCGGCTACGTGATGGAGCGGTACGGGTTCCCGGTGGCGCCGGTCGTGCTCGGCCTCGTGCTCGGACCGATCGTGGAGCAGAACTTCATGACGAGCGCCATCAAGACCCACTGGGACCTCACCGCCTTCTTCAGCCGGCCGATCGGCAACGCGCTGGCCGCCGTGACGATCCTGCTCTGGCTCCTCCCGGCCCTGAACGCGCTGCGTGCGCGCGCCGGGAGGCGACGGCCGGCATGACGCCGGCCGGCCACTACCTCCTCGTCGCCCTCGGCGGCGCGATCGGCTCGCTCCTCCGGGTCCTCGCGTCGCAGGCGCTCGCGCAGCGCTTCGGCGTCGGCTTCCCCTACGGGACCTTCGCGGTGAACGTCACCGGGTCGTTCCTGATCGGCGTCGCCGCCGGCGTCCTGGCGCCTCGCCTCTCCCTCGCCCCGGGGGCGTGGGCGCTCCTCGTGCCGGGCTTCCTCGGCGGCTACACGACCTTCTCCGCCTTCGAGATGGAGACGCTGAGCCTGCTCCGCGGCGGCGCGCCGGGCCGCGCGCTCCTCTACGTGGGGGCGAGCGTCGTGATCGGGCTCTTCGCTTGCTGGACAGGCCTGCGCCTGGCCAGTCGCTTGACCGCCGAATAGGCGACTGATAGCGTCGAGGTCGGGCGCTCCTCGACCGCGACCGGACGCGGGTGTCCGGTTGCCCGGTCGTCGACGGGGACTCGGGAGGACGGATGAGCCGGACACGCGCACGGGTCGTACTGACACTCTGCACCGTGGTCATCCTCGGCTGGGCCTCGGTGTCGTGGGCGCACGGGCACCGTGAGCATCACGGCGGGAAGGACACCTTCGACTGGGCGTCGGGGCCGGCCTATCGCCGAGGGGTCGTGTCGGTCGCGAACCCTCACGGCGCCGCGGCCGGGGCGGAGATCCTGAAGAAGGGGGGCAACGCCGTCGACGCGGCGGTCGCCATCGCCTACGCGCTGAACGTCGTCGAGCCGCAGTCGGCCGGGATCGGCGGCGGTGGGTTCATGCTGATCCACATCGCCAGGACCGGGAAGACGGTGCTCATCGACACGCGCGAGCGCGCGCCGGCCGGGGCGACGCGGGACATGTTCGTCGGCGTCCCGAG
Source organism: Thermodesulfobacteriota bacterium (assembly GCA_036562265.1). Taxonomy (GTDB): domain Bacteria; phylum DASVDK01; class DASVDK01; order DASVDK01; family DASVDK01; genus DASVDK01. Next base: position 2,146 of record DATCKS010000376.1, read on the forward strand.
CGCGACCACCCAGGGGATCGCCGTCGGCGTGCCGGGGATGGTCAAGGGGACCGACCTCGCGTTGCGGCTGTACGGCCGCAAGCGGCTCGCCGAGGTCCTGAAGCCCGCCATCCGCCTCGCGGACGAAGGCTTCGCCGCCACCCCCCGCTACGTCGAGGCGAGCTGCAACAGCCGGGCGCGCAACTACCCCGAGACGGAGGCCTACTTCTGCCCCGGCGGCGTGCCGCGGGTCCAGGTGGGCGAGATCGTCACCAACAAGCCGCTCGCCGAGACCTTCCGGGCGATCGCCAGGGGTGGGCCGGACGCCTTCTACACGGGCGACATCGCGAAGGGAATCGTCGAGGGGCAGAAGCGCTTCCGCGTCGTGAACGGCGAGCCCGGCAAGGGCGGCTCCATGACGCTCGAGGACCTCGCGAACTACGAGGTGAGCGTCCGCGAGCCGTAC
>DATCKS010000395.1:0-4547 GCA_036562265.1 Thermodesulfobacteriota bacterium
GCCCTGCGATCGTCGCCGGCCCCGTGGCAGGCCGCCGGGCAGTGGCTGCCGGTGTACGGGACGTTGATCGACGTCGGATGCCTGGCGCTGCTCTGGCGGCTCACGCGCCGCGAGGGCATCCGGCTCCTCGACCTCGTCGGCGTCGAGCAGGCACGCCTCGCCCGCGACGCGCTGCTCGGCCTTGCGCTCGTCCCCGTGAGCCTCGTGTTCGTTCTCGGCGGCACCTCCGCGGCAGGCCGGATCGTGTACGGGACGCTCACGCCGCCGTACCTCCCGGGGAGCCTGCCGTTGCCGGCCGCGCTCTACGGCGTGCTGGTGTTTCCGGTCGTCTGGGGACTGACCGAGCAGATGACCTATAACGGCTACCTGGCGCCCCGCTTCCAGGTCCTTTGCCGGAGCACGAGCCTGGCGATCGCCGTCGTGGCGTTCGCCTGGTCCTTGCAGCACGTCGTCATGCCGTTGACCTTCGACGCGAAGTTCGTGGCCTTCCGGCTGTTGTCGCCGGTGCCGTTCTCGGTCTTCGCCACGTTCCTGTATCTGCGACTTCGGCGGCTCGTTCCGTTCGCGATCGCGCACGCCCTGATGGATGCCGCGAGCGTGCTGGTGGGGTCAGGCCTTTCCGTTTTCCAGACGGAAGGAGGTTAGCGGGCGGTCACCCGCGCCGTCCGTCCCTGGAGAGGGGCGCTCACGCCGCCTTCCTCCCGATGCAGAACTCGTTGCCCTCCGGGTCCGCCATGACCAGCCACGCGAATCCGTCCTGCTCCCGCAGGTCGGTCAGCCTGGTCGCCCCGAGGCCGCAGAGCCGTTCGGCCTCGGCGATCGGGTCGCTGGCGCGGAGGTCGAGGTGCACGCGGTTCTTGGCGGCCTTGGGCTCGGGCACGCGTTGCAGGAACACGACAGGCTGGTCCGCCTCGTCCTTAGAGACGAGCATCACGAACTCGTCGAACTCGCCGCGCACTCGATAGCCGAGCGCCTCGCACCAGAACGGCGCGAGGGCGCGCGGGGACGCGCAGTCGATCGTCACGGCAAAGAGCCTCGCCATCGTACGCTCCTCCTCCTTACCCGGCTGCCGCGCCGACCGGCGGAGGCGTCGGCGTGGAGGGCGTTCCGGCGTCGAGGCGGGCGACGAGTTCGGCGGCCTTCGCGCGGAACGCGGCGACGCTGCGCAGCTTGATCTCCTCGTAGCCCCGGACCATGTCCGGCAGCTCCGCCAGGGCGACGGCCGTGTCGTAGTCGCGCGCCGCGAGCGCCCTGTCCACGAGTCCGCGGTACTCCGCAGGCAGGGCGCGCTCGACGCGCCGCACCTCGGCGCGGCCGAAGGGGTCGAGCGGCGTGCCGCGCAGGCCCTTGAGGCCGCGGAGCATCGCCAGCGCCGGCCGGAACCAGGGTCCGAGCCGGAGCTTGCGCCGAAGCCCCATGGCGCGCAGGAGCGGCGGGTGGAGGTTGTACGACACCCGCGCCCCCTCGGGGAAGTACCGGCGAATCTCGGCCGTCGGCTCGTCGCGCAGGAGGAGGCGTGCGACCTCGTACTCGTCCTTGTACGCCATGAGCTTGAAGAGGTTTCGGGCGAACGCCTCGGCGAGGGCCGTCGAGCCGGGGCGTAGCGCCTGCTCCTCGCGCGCGACGCGCGCGACCGCGTCGACGTACCGTTCCGCGTAGCGGACGTTCTGGTACGCGATCAGCTCCGGAACGCGCGTCTCGAGGAGGCGCAGAAGGTCGCCCGTCGCCCCCGACGCGGCCAGGAGACGATCGGCCGCCGCACGCTCGCGGGTCGAGAGCCGGTCGGCCGGCGAGGCCGCGTGCCCGTTGCCTCGCGACGCGACCTCCGGCGCCGGCTGCCCGGAGGCGGCCCGCAGGGCGGCGTCGACCGCCGCGCGGTCGGCGACGTACCGGCGGCCCCAGCGGAACGCCTGCCGGTTCATCTCGACCGCGACGCCGTTCAGCTCGATGGCCCGCTCGATCGACTCGGCCGAGATCGGGATGTAGCCCGCCTGGTAGGCGGCGCCGAGCGTCACGAGGTTCGAGGCCATGTGGTCCGCGAAGAGCCCCTCGGCGATCGCCTCGGCGTCGAGGTAGACGTTGCGTCCCTCGCGCGTGTGCCGCTCGATCGTGCGGGTGAGGACGAACGGGTCCGGGAAGTGGGTGGCGGCGTTCGCCACCATCTCGCCGGTCGCCACCCGGCTCACGCTCACGACCGCCGAGGTCCGATCGGGGTGGGCCCGCTCGAGGTTCTTCGGGTTCGCCGCGCCGAGGAGGTCGAACCCGAGGTAGAGGTCGGCCTCACCGGCCCCCACGCGGTTGGCGACGTCGGGCGACTCGCGGTCGAAGATCTTGAGGCTCGACACCACCGGCCCGCCCTTCTGCGAGAGGCCGGTCTGGTCGAGGCCGCGCACGCGCCGGCCGTCGAGCAGGGCGGCCGTGCCGAGCAGCCCGTTCACCGTGACGACGCCCGTGCCGCCGATCCCCATCATGTAGATGGCGTACCCCTCGCGGAAGGGCGCCCTGTAGGCCGGCTCGGGCAGCGGCACCTCCACCTTCGGGATCGGCCGCTTCGGCTTCGCGGCCGGAAGCGGCGCCGGCGCGCCGGCCGGCTCCACCGTGAGGAACGACGGGCAGTCGCCCTTGAGGCAGGAGTAGTCCTTGTTGCACGACGACTGGTGGATGCGCGTCTTGCGGCCGAACTCCGTGTCGACCGGCTGCACCGAGAGGCAGTTCGACTTGACGCCGCAGTCGCCGCACCCTTCGCAGACCGCCTCGTTGATGAAGACGCGCATCGCCGGCTCGGCCTGCTTGCCGCGCTTGCGCAGCCTGCGCTTCTCGGCCGCGCACTGCTGGTCGTAGACGAGGACGGTCGTCCCCGGCGTGTCGCGCAGCCGGGCCTGCACCTCGAGGAGTTCGTCCCGGTGGTGGACGGTCGTGAGCTTGGCCAGCGGCGCCGACTTCCACTTCTCCGGGTCGTCGGAGACGAGCGCGATCGCCGTGACCCCCTCGGCCTCGAGCTGGCGCGTCAGGGCCGGGATCGACACCTGGCCGGCGGCCTGCTGGCCGCCGGTCATGGCCACGGCGCCGTTGTAGAGGATCTTGTAGGTGATGTTGGCGCCTGACGCCACCGCCTGCTTGATGGCGAGGTAGCCGGAGTGGAAGAGGGTGCCGTCGCCGAGGTTCTGGAACATGTGGGGCATCGTGGTGAAGGGCGCCATCCCGACCCACTGCACCCCCTCGCCGCCCATCGGCGTCACGCCCACCGTGTGCCGGCTCGGGAGGAACATCGCCATGGTGTGGCAGCCGATGCCGCCGCCGGCCGTCGAGCCCTCGGGTACCTGCGTGGACGTGTTGTGCGGGCAGCCCGAGCAGAAGTACGGCGTCCGGGCGACCGTGAGCGGCACCGCCCGCCGCTCGATCGCCTCGAGCGTGGCGATGCGGGCGCGCGCCGATTCCGGCAGCGCCAGGCCCGCCAGGCGCCGTGCGAGGAGCCGCGTCACGAACTCCGGCTCGAGCTCCCCGTAGGCCGGCACGAGCGGCCGCCCCTCCTCGTCGGCCTTGCCGACGACGTTCGGCCGGTCGGCCGTGTGGTAGAGGATGTCGCGGATGAACAGCTCGAGGAAGGGGCGCTTCTCCTCGACCACGACGATCTCGCGCAGCCCGCGGGCGAACTCCTTCACGACCTCCCGCTCGAGCGGGTAGAGCATCCCGATCTTGAGGAGCCGGATGCCGGCCTCCCGCAGGGCCGCGTCGTCGAGACCGAGGTCGCGCAGCGCCTGCCGCACGTCGTACCAGGTCTTGCCGGCGGCCACGATGCCGATCCGGTCGTGCTCGCCGCGCACGACGATGCGGTTCAGCCGGTTCACCGCCGCGTAGAGCCGGGCCGCCACGAGCCGCGTCTCGCGCGTCCGCTCGAGGTCGAGCGAGTGCGGCGTCATGAGCCGCGGGTCCACCTGCGCCACGAACGGCTCTCCGCCCGGCCGGAAGTCGGGAAGCACCGGCCGCACGCGGTCGGGCGACACCTCGACCGTGGCGGCCTCGTCGCAGACGTTCGTCACGCACTTGACGCCCACCCAGAGCCCCGAGTAGCGCGACAGGGCGTAGCCGTGCAGGCCGAGGTCGAGGACCTCCTGGAGGCTGCCGGGGTAGATGATCGGGAACTGGGCGTCGTAGAAGGTGGGCTCGCTGGCGGAGGGGATGGTGGAGGACTTGGCGTGCGGGTCGTCGCCCGCTAGCGCCAGCACCCCGCCGTGTGGGCCTACGCCGGCGAGGTTCGCGTGCTTGAAGATGTCGCCAGAGCGGTCGACGCCCGGGCCCTTGCCGTACCACATCCCGAAGACGCCGTCGTACTTCGCGCCCGGGAAGAGGTGCGCCATCTGGCTGCCGAAGATGGCCGTCGCCGCCAGTTCCTCGTTGAGCCCGTTCGAGAAGACGATGTCGTGCTCGCGCAGGATGGCGCCGGCGCGCTCGATGGCGGTGTCGAGGCCGGCCAGGGGCGAGCCGCGGTAGCCCGAGACGAAGGCGGCGGTCCGAAGGCCGCGCCGCCGGTCGGCGCGGTGCTGGTC
>DATCKS010000401.1:0-7790 GCA_036562265.1 Thermodesulfobacteriota bacterium
CCCCTGCCGATGGCCGCCACCTCGGCGGCGAGGGCGGCCTCGATGCGCGCGCGCAGCGCCGGCGGCGCGGCCGGGCGCGACGCGTACGCGCGAAGCGCCGCGACGGGTTCGCGGTCCTCCGGCGAGACCTCCTCGACAGGCGTGTCGTCGCGGTCCGTGCGTCGCTCGTCCGTCACCGTGCGTAGTCCTTCAACGAGATCCGCAGCAGCGCGCGCCCTCGGAAGACCCGCGACTTGATCGTCCCCACCGGGCAGCCAACCACCTCGGCCGCTTCGGCCATCGTCAGTTCCTCGACGTCGCAGAGCCAGACGGCCTCCCGGTACTCGACCGGGAGGGCGGCCAGCGCGGCGTCGATCGCCCGCCGGCTCACAGCGGCGTCGAGGGCGGGCTCGGGATCGACCGGCACGTCGGGGAGCCGGTCACCGGCCTGCGACGCGCTCTCCGGTGGGCGAGGCCCGGAGGCCGCGGGCTGCTCGCGGCCCGAGCGGGCCTCCATGTTGAGGAAGGTCCGTCTCAGGATCGTAAACAGCCACGCGCGGAGGTTGGTTCCCGGCTGGAACGTCTCGCGAGCCCTGAGCCCCTTCACCATCGTCTCCTGGACGAGGTCGTCGGCATCGGCGGCATTGCGGGCGAGCCATCGCGCAAAGGCGTAGAGGGCGTCCAGATGCTCGAGGAGCGCCGCGGCGAACGCCGCGGCGGCCTGGGCGTCGTCCCGGTCGGCCCGATCGCGGCGCGGCACGGCGGGGCGCCTCGTCCGGCGACGCTAGCGTCGCGCTCGTGCGCGGCCCGCCGTGTCCGGACCGGCGGCCGGCGTGGTCCGCGGCGGGCGTTGCCTGAGGAGGACCAGGAGCCCGACGGCCGAGACGACGACGAGGACGAGGCTGACGACCTGGGCCGCGCGCAGCCCCCCGGCCATCAGGCTGTCGAGCCTCAGGCCCTCGATGAAGAACCGCCCGACGGAGTAGAGCCCGAGGTAGCAGAGGAAGAGCGCCCCCGGCCGGGGCGCGAGGCGCCTCCGCAGCCCGAACCAGAGGACGAGGAAGACGCCGAGGTTCCAGAGCGATTCGTAGAGGAACGTCGGGTGGAAGAAGTCGTACGCCTCGAAGCCGGGCACCCGCCGCTCCGGCGGGATGTAGAGCTTCCACGGCAGGTCGGTCGGACGCCCGTAGGCTTCCGAGTTGAAGAAGTTCCCCCACCGTCCGATGGCCTGCGCGAGGGCCAGGGAGGGGGCCGCGACGTCGAGGTACGGGGCGACCGGCAGCCGGCGCCACCAGCGCATGTAGACGACCCCCGCGGTGATGCCGCCGATGAGGCCGCCGTGGATCGCGATGCCGCCCTTCCAGATGGCCGGGATGTCGGCCGGCCGGCTCGCGTAGACGTCCCAGTTGAACGCGACGTAGTAGGCGCGGGCGCAGACGAAGCCGACCAGCATGGCCACGAGCGTGGCGGTCGTCAGCGCGTCCGCGTCGAGGCCGCGCCGGTCGGCCTCGCGCGTCGCGAGGTGCAGGCCGATGAGCGCGCCCGCGGCGATGAGCACCCCGTACCACCGGATGGTGATGGGCCAGGAGATGATCTCGGGCCCCGGCGAGGTGAACATGGCCGGGAGCCTACCATGCGCCCGAGGGCTTTGCCAACGCCGCATCCCCCCTGGACGCGCCGCGTCGTACCGTGGCCTGGGTGGCGGCGGCGCCGGAGGTGCGCTAGCGTTGCCGCATGCTCACCCGTCTGCACCACGTGGCGGTCCTGGTCCCCGATCTCGACGCCGCCCTCGTCCCCTTCCGCGACCTCCTCGGCCTTGCCGTCTCGCGCGTCGAGACGGTCGGCGAGCAGCGCGTCCGCGTCGCGTTCCTGCCGATCGGCGACACGCGCATCGAGCTGGTCGAGCCGCTCGAGAAGGACGGCAGCCTCGCTCGCTTCATCGAGCGGACCGGGGGCGGGGGCCTGCACCACGTCTGCTTCGAGGTGGAGGACATCGCGGCGGCCCTCGCCACGCTCAAGGCGCGGGGGGCGCGGTTGATCGACGAGACGGCGCGCCCCGGCGGCCACGGGATGCTCGTCGCCTTCGTGCACCCCTCGTCGACCTCGCGCGTCCTGGTCGAGCTCGCGCAGGAGCCTTGACACCCCGCGCGGCGGGGCTTACCGTTTGAGCCACTTTCGTCGAACGCTGGCGCCCCCAAGGGAAGCGTGGTGAGAATCCACCGCTGCCCCGCAACTGTGATCGGCGACGAAACCCGCGAGCGCCACTGATCGGCACCCCGGCAGCCGAGGTCCGGGCCTCTCGACGGACCGAGCGCACGGGCGAGGATCGGGAAGGCGCGGGGAGTAGGACGACCCGAGAGCCAGGAGACCTGAAGGGCGCTCCCGATCGATGACCTTTCGCGGGAAGGGTCACGGTGCGTGCTCTCGCTCTCGTCACGATCATCGGCGCCCTGGTCGGCCTGACGGCCGGCACGGCGCGGTCGGCGGTCCCGGCGGACGGCCGGGTGGTGGTCGACGACCTCGGCCGCGAGGTCTCCCTGGCCGCCGCGCCGAGGCGCATCGTCTCGCTCGCCCCGAACCTCACCGAGATCGTCTACGCCCTCGGGCTCGGCGACCGGCTCGTCGGCGTGACCGACTTCTGCGACTATCCCGCCGAGGTCTCGCGCGTGCCGCGGGTCGGGGGCGTGACGAGCCCGTCGGCGGAGCGGATCGTGTCCCTCCACCCGGACCTGGTCCTCGCCACCACGGCCGGCAACGGTCGCGACGAGATCCTGGCGCTCGCGCGGCTCGGCCTGCCGGTCGTCGTGAGCGCGCCGCGCGACGTCGACGCGGTCGCCCGCTCGTTCGAGCTGATCGGCCTGGCGGCCGGCGTACCGGACCGCGGCCGGGCGCTGGCGTCCGCCTTCCGCGACAGGATCGACGCGGTGCGGCGTCGGGTCGCGGACCGACCCCGGCCGCGCACCCTCGTGGTGGTCTGGCCCGACCCGATCGTGGCGGCGGGGCCGTCGAGCTTCGTCGCGAGCCTCCTCGCGGTGGCCGGAGGGGTCAACGCGCTCTCGGGGCACGGGGGGCGGTTCACCGAGCAGTACCCGACGCTCGGGGTCGAGTCGGTCCTCGCCCTCGCCCCCGAGGCGATCGTCCTCGCCGCCTTTCCCGGCAAGACGATCGAGGCGCTCGATCGACTCCGCCGCTACCCGCAGCTTCCGGCCGTGCGCGACGGCCGCCTCGCCGCGATCCCGCAGGAGCTGCTGATCCGCCCGGGGCCCCGCCTGGCGCTTGCCGCCGAGGCGCTTGCCGAGGCGCTCCACCCGTGACGGTCCTCGACCGCGCCGCGCCGATCGTCCGCCACCGCGGCCCGCTGCCGCTGCCGGCGGTGGGCCTCGCGGCGGCCGTCTGCCTGGTCGCCGCGCTCCTCGGGCTCGGCTACGGCGCATCCGACCTCGGGCCGATGGACGTCCTCGGCCTCGCCTGGCGCGCCGCCACGGGCCGGCCGGTCGACGCGACGACGGCGGCGATCGTCCTCGAGCTCAGGCTGCCCCGCGTGGTTGCCGCCATGCTCGTCGGCGCGGCGCTCGCCGCCTCGGGCGCGGTCTTCCAGGGGCTCCTCCGGAACCCCCTTGCCGACCCGTACGTGGTCGGCGTGTCGTCCGGCGCGGCCGCCGGCGCGGTCCTCGCGATCTGTCTCGGCGCGACCGGTCGCGTTCTCGGGCTGCCGGTCGTGCCGGCGTCGGCCTTCGCCGGCGGGCTTGCCGCCATCCTGGTGGTGGACCGGATCGCCCAGGCCGCCCCCGCCTCCCGGGCGCTCGGCACCGTGCTGGCCGGGGTCGTCCTCTCGTCGCTCGCGTCGGCCGTCATCATGCTGCTCATCACCGCCTCGCCCGACCCCTTCGTCCGCGGCTCGCTCGTCTGGCTCATGGGCGACTTCGGCATGGTGACGCCCGACGGGCTGCCGGTCCTCGCCTTCGCGGTGGCGCTCGGGCTTGCCGGCGTCTACGCCGCCTCGCGCACGCTGAACCTGCTCGCCCTCGGCGACGAGGCGGCGCACGCCCTCGGCGTCGAGCCCGGCCCGGCGCGGCGGCGCCTCTTCGTGCTCGCCTCGCTCCTCACGGGCGTCGCCGTCGCCGCGGTCGGCGTCGTGAGCTTCGTCGGCCTGATCGTCCCCCACGCCGTGCGGTTCGTCCTCGGCGCCGACCACCGGCGCCTCGTGCCGTTCTCGGCCGCCTTCGGCGGGGCGTTCGTCGTGCTGGCCGATCTCGTGGCGCGCGTCGTCGCGGCTCCGGCGGAGCTGCCGATCGGCGCCGTCACCGCCCTCTGCGGCGCGCCCTTCTTCCTCTGGCTCCTCGTCAGGCGGCTGCCCCATGCGTGAGCCCGTCCTGGTGTTCGACGAGGTGCGCTTCCGCTACGGGCCGCGGATGCCCTGGGTCCTCGACGGCGTGTCGCTCGACGTGCGCGAGGGGGAGGCGCTCGGCCTCGTCGGTCCCAACGCCGCCGGCAAGACCACCGTCCTCAGGCTGGCCACCGGCTTCGTGCGCCCCACCGCCGGGACCGTTCGGCTCTTCGGCCGGCCGGTGGCGGAGTGGAGCCGGCGCGAGGCGGCGCGCCGCGTCGCCCTGGTGCCGCAGGAGGTGCCGATCGGGCTCCCCTTCCGGGCCGGCGAGGTGGTGCTGATGGGCCGCGCGCCGCACCTGTCGGGGCTCGGCTTCGAGGGCGAGGCCGACATCGCGGCCGCGGCGGCGGCCATGGCGCGGGCCGGCGTGCGGCACCTGGCCGACCGGCCGGTCGACGCCCTGTCGGGCGGCGAGCGGCGGCGCGTCCTCCTGGCCCGCGCCCTCGCGCAGGGCGCCCGGCTGCTCCTCCTCGACGAGCCGGCGTCGCACCTCGACCTCGGCCACCAGCACGCCGTGGTCGACCTGGTTCGGGACCTCGCCGCCGAGGGCGTCGCCGTCGTCGCCGTCTGGCACGACCTCACCCTGGCGGCCGCGGCGAGCGACCGGCTGGCGCTGCTGTCGGGCGGTCGCATCGCCGCCGTAGGGAGTCCGGAGGCGGTCCTGACGCCAGAGATCGTCTCGGCCGCGTACGGGTGCGAGGTCCTCGTCGACCGGCATCCTCTGACCGGACGCCCGCGCGTGACGATCGCGGGCGCAACGAACGGGAGGGACACCGTGAGACGCGCGTGACGAACCGTGCGGGATGCATCGGCGTCGCGGCGCTCGGGCCTTCGGCCCGGGGCCGCTGGCGCGGCCCGCATCTCCGCTAGTTGCCTGCGGCCGGGACAGGGAAGCCGGTGAGAGACCGGCGCTGACCCGCAACTGTGATCGGCGACGACCCCCGCGAGGATCCACTGATCGGCACCCCGAAAGCCCAGGGTCCGGGCCCGTCTCGGAGCGAGGGTGGAGGGGGCGGGCGGCCACGTGAGCGACGCGCAACGGGCCCCCGCGGATGATCGGGAAGGAGCGGGCAGTAGGACGACCCGAGAGCCAGGAGACCTCCCCGCGCCGCATTTTGTGAGGCCGACTTCCTTCGAGGGACGAGGAGGGGCACATGCATCGACGACAGGGGAGAGCCGCGCTCGTGGCGGCCGCCGTGGCGGCCATCGTCGCGGGCGCCGCGGCAGGTCGTGCCGTGGCCGGCGAGGCCGAGGGCACGAGGGCTGGCGAGGAGGGCGCGGTGCTGCCGCCCGTGGTGGTGAGCGCCACGCGCGTGGAGCAGCCGGTGGAGGAGGTGGGGAGCGCCGTCACGGTGATCTCCGGCGAGGAACTCAGGCGGCGCGGCATCGACTTCGTCGCCGACGCCCTCGAAGAAGAGGTGCCGGGGCTCGCGGTGCCCAGGTCGGGCACGCGCGGCAAGACGACGTCCATCCACATCCGCGGTGCCGACTCCGAGCAGACGCTGGTGCTCGTCGACGGGGTCCGCATGAACCCGTCGGTCGGCGGCCGCTTCGAACTCGGCGCCTTCAGGACCGACGACATCGAGCGGATCGAAGTGATCCGCGGGCCGCAGAGCGTGCTCTACGGATCGGACGCCATCGGCGGCGTCGTCAACATCATCACGCGCCGGGGCCGGGGGCCGCTCTCGGCGACCGCCTCCGTGGCGGGCGGCAACTACGACACGTACGAGGTCTCGGCCGGTCTCGCGGGCGGCGGTCGCCAGTTCGGCGGCTCGCTCGAGGTGTCCCGCTTCTCGACCGACAACCGGTTCCCGAACGACGACTTCGACGTGAACACCGCCTCGGGCCGCCTCGACGGGCGGGTGGGCGAGCGGCTCACGCTCGGCCTCACGTTCCGGGCGAGCGACGCCGAGACCGGCGCGCCGGGGCAGGTGCGGATCTCCCCCAGCCTCGTCAACCGCCAGGAGGACGAGGTGTTCGTCGCCGGCGCGAGCGCCGAGCTTCGAACGACCGAGCGCTGGCGGCAACGGCTCGCGCTCGGCTACAACGACCAGGAGCTGCGGTTCCGGAGCGCGTCCGTCACCGACGTCACCGAGACCGATCTCCGGTCGGTCGAGTGGGTCCACACGGTGGATCTGCCCTGGTCCCTTACCTGGCTCGTCGGCGGCGAGTACCGCGCGGAGGACGGGAAGACCTCGACCATCGACGCGACGCTCTACACGCGGGCGGCCTTCACGCAGCTCCAGGCGACCGCCTTCGACGACCGGCTCTTCCTCACGGCCGGCGCACGCGTCGACGACGGCACGCAGTTCGACACCGAGGTGAGCCCCAAGGTGTCCGGCGCCCTGCTCGTGCACGAGACCGGGACGCGGCTGCACGCGAGCTGGGGGGAGGGGATCCGCGGGCCGACGCTCATCGACCTCTTCTCGCCCGGCTTCGACGTCGGGGGGGGCGTCATCCTCTTCCCCGGCAACCCCGACCTCAAGCCCGAGCGCTCGACCGGCTGGGACGTCGGCGTCGAGCAGCGGATCGGCGTCGTGACCGCGGACGTGACCTTCTTCCGCAACGACTTCCGCGACCTCATCGTCCTCGCGCCGACCACGCCCTTCGCGCCCGTCAACCTCGGCCGGGCCCACAGCTACGGCGTCGAGTCGACGCTCGGCGTCCGGCCGGCGCGCTGGATCGACCTCGAGGCCGAGTACACCTACCTCGTCGCGCGCGACGACGTGACCGGCGACCTCCTCCTCAGGCGGCCGCGCAACAAGGCGAGCGTCGCCGCCACCGTGCGGCCGCTCGCGCACGCCTCGGCCACGGTGTCGTTGCTCTACGTGGGCGACCGGCGCGACAACACGTTCGAGGTGGGGAGCACGCCGCGGACGTTCAGCGGCTACACGCGGGTCGACCTCTCGGCCCGCTACCGGTTCCCGGACCTGGCCGGGTTCCGGGCGGTGGAACTCTTCGGTCGGGTCGAGAACCTCCTCGACCGCGAGTACGAGGAGGTCGCCGGCTTCCCGGCGCTCGGCATCAACGTCCTCGCCGGGGTGCGGGGAACGTTCTGATGAAGGGGGCGCTCCTCGCCTCGGCCGCGCTCCACGCCGCGGTCGTGGGGCTGGCGCTCGCGGCGGGCGGCGGCGCCCCGTCGCCGCCGCCGCTCCCCGGGGCGATCGAGGTGGTGCTCCACGACCCGGCGGCCTCCGCGACGAGCTCGCCGTCGCCCGGCCGGCCCTCGGCCGACGCGGCGCCCCCGGCCGGGACCGGCGTCGCCCGGCGTGCGGACGCCCTCGCCGCGCGCGCCACCTCCTCGCAGGACCGCGCGCCCGCGCCGCGGGCACGCGCGCCGGCGACGCGCTCCGAGCCGCCTCCGCGCCGCGCGGCGCCGCGGCCGGCTCCGGCCGTCGATCCGCCGCCCCGCCCGGCGCCGGTC
>DATCKS010000414.1:0-3093 GCA_036562265.1 Thermodesulfobacteriota bacterium
GATCGTGCCGGGCCGGCTCGCGTGCGACCTGCGCGCCGGCCGCGGCGGCCCTCGCGCGGCGCGCATCGCCGGCGTGAGCCCGGTCCGCTGGTCGCTCGACGCCGGGATGCCGCTCGAAGGCGGCTCGCAGCCGGGCGCACCACGCGCTACGACATCCGGGTGAGCCAGACCTGCTCGGTCGCGGTTCGACGCGCGCCGGAGCGCGAGGAGGAAGAGGCATGCGGGCGCTCACGCGCGCCGAGATCGCGACGCAACTTCGCACGCTCGGCGTCGAGCCAGGCGAGGTCCTGCTCGTGCACACGTCGTTCCGGGCCGTGCGGCCGGTCGAAGGGGGGCCTGGCGGGCTGATCGGGGCGCTGCGCGACGCGCTCGGTCCCCGGGGCACGCTGGTGATGCCGTTCTGGTGCGACGACGAGGACGAGCCCTTCGATCCGGCGACGACTCCGGCGTCGCAGGGGCTCGGCGTCGTCGCCGACACGTTCTGGCGGCTACCCGGTGTCCGGCGGAGCAACCACGTCCACGCCTTCGCCGCGGTCGGGCCGCACGCGGAGCGGATCGTCGCCGATCCGCTCCCCCTTCCGCCGCACATCCCCCAGAGTCCCGTCGGTCGCGTGCACGAACTGGACGGCCAGGTGCTCCTCGTCGGCGTCGGTCACGAGTCCGACACGACGCTCCACCTGGCGGAGGTCCTCTCGGGCGTGCCGTACCGCGTCCCGAAGTCGTGCCTCGTCCTCCGGGACGGAGAGCTGGTCCGGATCGAGTACGGGGAGAACGACCACTGCTGCGAGCGCTTTGCCTTCGCGGACGAGTGGCTACGGGCTCGCGGTCTGCAGGCGGAGGGGCCGGTCGGCCACGCGCACGCGCGGCTCGCGCGGGCGCGGGACATCGTCGCGGTCGCCTGCCGACACCTGGCGGACGATCCGCTCCTCTTCCTCCATCCGCGGGGCGCGGGATGCGCCGCGTGCGACGAGGCGCGCGCGTCCGCTTCGCCTTGACAGCCCGGGACCGCGCGGGTAGAGTGGCGCGCAACTACGTTCTAAACGGTTGATTTCGCGAGGAGATCCCACGTGGCCGTGATGCCGCCGGCGACGACATCGCCCATGCCCGGGACCGCTCGCACCACCGTGCCGGCGGTCTTCGTCGACCGGGTGGCGCGGTCGGCCGACCGGACCGCGCTCCTCGTCAAACGCGACGGCGCCTATCGCCCGATCACGTGGCGCGAGTACGGCGAGGCGGTGCGCCGCGTGGCGCTCGGCCTCGGCGCCCTCGGGGTCGGCCGCGGCCAGACCGTGGCGATCCTCTCCGGCAACCGTCCCGAGTGGGCCTTCGCCGACCTCGGGACCATCGCCGCCGGCGCCATCACCGTCCCCGTCTACGCGACGAACCCCCCGAACCAGGTCGAGCACATCCTGAGCGACGCCGAGGCCGTCGCGATCGTCGTCGAGAACCGCCATCAGCTCGAGAAGGTCCTCGAGGTGCGATCGCGCTGCCCGAAGCTCGCGCGGATCGTGGTGATCGACCCGACGGCGCTCACCGACGCGCAGCGGGGGGACCCCATGGTGCTCGACTTCGCGCGGCTCCTCGCGCTCGGCGCCGAGGTGGAGGCGAAGGATCCGGAGCGGTACGCGCGCGGCTACGCCGACCTCCGGCCGGACGACGTGGCGAGCATCATCTACACCTCCGGTACGACCGGGCCGCCCAAGGGGGCCATGCTGACCCACACGAACCTCCTCGCGTCGGCCTCGGCCTGCCGCGGTGCGCTCCACATCGGGGAGGACGACGTCGCCCTCTCGTTCCTGCCGCTCGCCCACATCTACGAGCGGATCAACCAGTTCGGGGCGATCGTCATCGGCTTCACGACCGCGTACGCCGAGAACCTCGACACCGTCGGCGAGAACATGGTCGAGGTGCGGCCGACCATCATGTTCGGCGTGCCGCGCTTCTTCGAGAAGTTCCAGGCGAGGGCGCTGGCGAGAGTGGAGGCGGGGCCCGCCCTGCGGAAGAAGATCTTCTACTGGGCGCTCGGCGTGGGGCGGGAGGTGAGCCGGCACCTCCAGGCGGGCAAGCCGATTCCGGCCGGCCTCAGGCTGCGCCACCGGCTCGCCTTCGCGCTCGCCCTCCACAAGGTGCAGGAGCGAGTCGGCGGCAGGCTGCGCTTCATGGTGTCGGGCGGCGCACCGCTCGCGCGGTCGGTGGCCGAGTTCTTCCATGCCGCCGGGATCCTCATCCTGGAGGGGTACGGGCTCACGGAGACCGCCTCCGGCACCCACGTGAACCACGTCGATCGCTACAAGTTCGGCACCGTCGGGCTGCCCCTCCCAGGGGTGGAGACGCGCATCGCCGAGGACGGCGAGATCCTCCTTCGGGGCGACAACATCTTCAAGGGCTACTTCAAGAACCCGGAGGCGACCGCGGCCGCCATCAAGGACGGGTGGTTCCACACCGGCGACATCGGCGAGATCGACGCCGACGGCTTCCTGCGCATCACCGATCGGAAGAAGGACCTCATCGTCACGGCCGGCGGCAAGAAGGCCGCGCCCCAGAACATCGAAGGGCTCCTCAAGGGGCACCCCCTGATCTCGCAGGTCATGGTCTACGGCGACCGGCGGCCGTTCCTCGTCGCCCTCGTCACCCTCGACCGCGAGGAGCTGAAGAAGTTCGCCGAGATGTCCGGGATCGAGGGGAGCCACGAGGAGATCTGCCGCCACGAGGCGGTGTACCAGGCGGTGCGCCGCATCTTCGACGAGCGGAGCGCGACGCTCGCCCGCTTCGAGCAGATCAAGGCGTTCGCCATCCTGCCCGAGGACTTCACGCAGATGACCGGCGAGCTGACCCCTACCATGAAGATCAAGCGAAAGGTCGTCGCCGAGAAGTATCACGACGTCATCGAGCGACTCTACGAGACGGCCGCGTCCGGCCGCCGCACGGAGTGAGCATGCGCTTCGAGACGGTATCCGCCTTCTTCGAGCGGCTGCCCGCGGCCTTCCGCGCCGATCGGGCCGACGGGATATCGAGCGTCTTCGGTTTCGACCTCTCGGGGGACGGGGGCGGGCAGTGGCACGTCGCCGTCGCCGACTGCACCTGCAGCGTGCG
>DATCKS010000460.1:0-2185 GCA_036562265.1 Thermodesulfobacteriota bacterium
GCGCGCGCTCGTGCGCGAGGCCGTGGCCGGCGTCCAGGAGTTCCGCCCGGAGCACGAGGCGCTCCTGCGCCGGCTCGAGGCCGCCGTGCCGGAGGGAGCGGCCGGAACACCTCGAAGCGCGCCGTAGCGATCCGCCCTGCCACCTGACATCACCCGCCGCCCGCGCCGTGGCTCCTCCGTGCTGCGGCCCTCGCCTCTTTCAAGCCGTCCGGGCATAATTAACAATCGCGATCGCGAGGCGTTGGACGTTGACGCGGAGCCCGGTACGGCAAGCCGTCGGCTCCTTCGGAGGAGGGAGGACGTGGCGGAGGACTATCGCGACTACATCGGACGGCGGGAGCGCCGCCTGGACGTCGTCACGGCGGGGCCGCTCGAGGGGCTTGCCGCGCTCCTCGACGCGACGCTTGCGGAGGTCTCGCCGGGCGGAACGCTGCCGCCCCTCTGGCACTGGTTCTTCTTCCTCCACTGGGTGCGCCGCTCCGAGGTCGGGACGGACGGGCATCCGCGCCGGGGAGGGTTCCTGCCGCCGGTCACGCTTCCGCGGCGGATGTTCGCCGGGGCGAGGCTCACCTTCCACGATGGGGTGCGGATCGGCGACCCGGTCGAGCGGGTCTCGACCATCCAGTCGGTGCAGGAGAAGACCGGCTCGACCGGCCCGCTCGTCTTCGTGACGGTGCGGCACGAGGTGTCGGGTCCCCGCGGACTTGCCGTGGTGGAGGAGCAGGACCTCGTCTATCGAGGGCCCGAGAGCGGCGCCGCCAGGCAGGCGGCCGAGGCGCCCCCTCCGCCCATCCCGGCCGGAGCGTGGAGACGCGAGGTGCAGCCGGATCCGGTGATGCTGTTCCGCTTCTCGGCGCTCACCGCCAACGGCCACCGTATCCACTACGACCGTCCCTACGCGACCGGCGTCGAGGGCTACCCCGGCCTCGTCGTCCACGGGCCGCTGCAGGCGGTCCTCCTGCTCGACCTCGTGCGTCGCGAGCGGCCGGAACGGCAGGTCCGCGCGTTCGAGTTCCGCGCGAGGCGCCCCCTCTTCGACGGCTCGCCCTTCTGGTGCGTCGGGCAGGTGGAGGCGGACCAGGTGGAGCTGTCGACGCGCGACGCCGAAGGACGCATCGCGATGACCGGCCGGGCGACGCTCGCCTGATCGCATACGGGCGCTCGGCGGACGCGGTGCGTCGGGCGTCCCGTGTTGCGCGCGGGTGGGGAATCGGATAGCATCGCGACAGTCGCAGAACGCCGTTCCGTTCGTCGTTCCTCGACCGCCCGCTGGCGCTTGCCTTCCTCGCCGTCGAGGGAGCGGCCGTGCTGGTCAGGGGCCGGGTCGGTTCGCACGGAGGCGCGCCATGGATCAGCGGATCATCGACCTCTACGACGAGTACACGCACCGGCCGCTCGAGCGCCGGGTGTTCCTCGAACGCCTGGCCGCGCTGGCGGGGAGCACCGCCGCGGCGATGGCGCTCCTGCCGATCCTCGAGAACAACTACGCCCACGCGCAGCAGGTGCCACCCGACGACCCGCGACTCGAGACCTCGCGCGTGACGTACAAGGGGGCGACCGGCGACATCGCCGGGTACCTCGCGCGGCCCCGCGGGGAGGCGAAGGCGCCGGCCGTGATCGTGATCCACGAGAACCGCGGCCTCAACGCGCACATCGAGGACGTGGCGCGGCGGCTCGGAACAGCCGGGTTCGTGGCGCTCGCGCCCGACCTCCTCTCGCCGCTCGGCGGCACGCCGAAGGACGAGGACCGCGCCCGCGAGATGATCGGCCGGCTCGACGCCGAGCGGACCGTCGCGAATCTCCGGGCGGCGACGGCCTGGCTCGCGAAGCGCCCCGACACGACCGGCAAGGTCGGTGCCGTGGGCTTCTGCTGGGGCGGCGGCATAGTGAACCGGCTTGCCGTGGCCGAGCCCGACCTCGACGCCGCCGTGGTCTTCTACGGCGTCTCGCCCAGGCCCGACCAGGTGCCGCAGATCAGGGCGCCGCTGCTCCTGCACTACGCCGGGCTCGACAAGCGGATCAACGAGACCGTGCCGGCGTACGAGCAGGCGCTCAAGCAGGCGGGCAAGGACTACACCCTCTACATGTACGAGGGGGTGAACCACGCCTTCCACAACGACACGAACGCGGCGCGCTACGACGCGCAGGCGGCGAAGCTCGCCTGGCAGCGGACGGTCGACTTCCT
>DATCKS010000466.1:0-4378 GCA_036562265.1 Thermodesulfobacteriota bacterium
GTGGTGCATCTGGTAGAGGTCGATGTAGTCGGTCCGCAGCCGCTTGAGGCTCCCCTCGCACGCCCGGCGGATGTTGAGCGCCGAGAGCCCCTGCTCGTTCGGCCAGTCGCCCATGGAGCCGTAGACCTTGGTGGCCAGGACGACCCGCTCGCGCCGGCCGCCCCCCTGGGCGAACCACCGGCCGATGATCTGCTCGGTCCAGCCCTCCCCCTTTTTCCAGCCGTAGACGTTGGCCGTGTCGAAGAAGTTGATGCCCATGTCGAGGGCCGCGTCCATGATGCGGAAGCTGTCGGGTTCGCTCGTCTGCGGCCCGAAGTTCATCGTGCCGAGACAGAGCCGACTCACCTTGAGCGCGGTCCTGCCGAGGGTCGTGTACTGCATCGTCACCTCATGAACTGCGTCACGAAGTCGGCGCCGAGGCCGACCTTCTCGTAGTGGCGCCGGCAGAGGTCGACCCGGGTGTGGACGTCGTCGTAGCCGACGGCCTTGCCGTACTCGTCCACGTAGATCATGGCGCCGTTCACCTGGAAGAACGTGATCATCTCGGGAACGTCCGGATCGACGACGAGCGTGTGCGTCTCGCCGGGCGGTTCGTAGACGAAGCTGCCCGCCTCCGCGACCCACGGGTGCTCGAGGTAGCGCCACGAGCCCGAGATCACGTACCCGTAGACCGGGGCCGGATGGCGATGGCGGGAGACGACGCCGGCCCGCCGCACGCGAAGCAGGTTGCACCAGAAGCCCTGGGTGATGTTGAGGTGGAGCGGGCGGAACCAGACCTGGTCCTCGAGCGGCACCCAGACGCGCTCGTCGTCGGGGATCGCCTTCTGCACGAAGTCGGGCCGCATGTCGGGCGGCTGCGGGAGCTGATACGGTCGCGGCATCGCGGTGGCCATGGGGGTCCTCCGGATCACATCGCGGAGAAGCCGCCGTCGACCGGCATCACGATGCCGGTCACGAAGGCGGCCGCGGGGGAGCAGAGGAAGAGGACGGCGGCGGCAACCTCCTCCGGCTTCCCCCACCGTTTCATCGGCGTGCGGTCGATGATGGCGGCGTTGCGCGCGGGGTCCGCGCGCACCGGCGCGGTGAGCGGCGTCTCGATCCAGCCCGGCGCCACGGCGTTCACCCGGATGCCCTCCGGGGCCCAGGCGACGGCGAGCGCCTTCGTGAGCTGGCCCACGCCCCCCTTGCTCGCGGTGTAGGCCGGGACGAGCGGCCCGCCGAAGAAGGTGAACATGGAGGCGGTGTTGACGATCGCGCCGCCCTGGCGGGCGAGCAGCGGGCGGGCCGCGGTACAGGCCGCCATGGTGCCGGTGAGGTTCACCGCCACGACCCGCTCGAAGACCGCCAGGTCGTACTCCTCGAGGCGGCGGATCGTGCCGGCGCAGTTGACGAGGATGTCGAGGCGATCGAAGCCGCCGACGAGCCGCTCGACCGCCTCGGGCCGGGACACGTCGAGCGGGACCACCTCGATCGGCCGGTCGGCGCGCGCGAAGCGCGCCGCCGCGTCGGCCACCTCCGCCTCGGTGAGGCCGGTGGCGGTCACGCGACACCCGGCGTCGACCAGCGCCTCGGCCACTGCCGCGCCGATGCCGCTGGTGCCGCCCGTGACGAGGGCCCGCTTGCCGTGGAAGCCGGTCACGGTCCCAGTCTAGCGCCAGAGCGGCAGGTGGTCCCGCGCGCCCCGCCTGGTCACGCCAAAGGCCCCCCCGCCGGCCCTGGCGCCCGTGACGAACCGACGACGCCGGGCGTCGAGTGGCATGGTCCAACCCGGTCCGGACCGAGGTGGACCTGGGGAGGAGCCGGGTTCTCTAGCGGCCGGCAGAGCGCTCGTCGTCTCGCGCTGCGTCACGAGCGGCCGGCGGGTTCGCGCCCTTGAAGACCGCGAAGAGGTACCAGAGGGAAGGAATCAGGAGGAGCATGCCGATCGGCACGACCCAGAGGACGGCGTGAAGGGTGGCGGGCGGCGCCGCCGAGTCGGCCACGGTGAGGTCCGGGTAGATCAGGAACGGCCACTGGGCCATGGCCCAGCCGGCGAGCAGGAGCACCACCTGCCCCGCCGCGAAGACGCGAGCCCACAGGAAGCGGCGGCGCCAGAGGGCAAGCGCCGAGGCGGGCGCGAGGAGGACGCCGGCCACGACCACGAGGCCGGCCGGCGGCGTCGTGAGCGCGGCCCAGAGGCGAGGCGCCTCGGACCGAGCGAGGAGCAGCGTGCCGATCGAGAGCACGCCGCCGACGAACCAGGCCCAGAGCCCCTTGCGGCGGAAGTCGTCGGCAAGCGACCCCTCCGTCTCGAGCGTGATGTACACGGCCGCCAGGTAGGCGCAGACGGCGAGCGCGAGGAACCCCACGGCAAGCGGGAAGAGGCCGAGCCACGCCGTCTCACCCCCCTGCACCACGACGCCGTCGGTCACCCGCACCCGCCCGCTCGAGAGGGCGCCGAGGCTCGCGCCGAGCAGGACCGGCGTGATCACGCTCGCAGCGCCGAAGACCCGCCCCCAGTCGACCGGCACGCCGGCCGCCTCGCGCCCGTGCGCGCGGAAGGCGAAGGCCGCCCCCCGCAGCACGATCCCGACGAGCACCAGGTGGAACGGCCAGAAGAGCGCCACGTTCATCGCCCGAAAGGCGGTCGGGAAGGCGGTGAAGAGGACGACGATGACGAAGATCAGCCAGACGTGGTTCGCCTCCCAGACCGGCCCCATGGCGGCGCCGATCGCCCGGCGCTGGGCCTCCTTGCGCGGGCCGCTCGCGAAGAGGTCCCAGACGCCGCCGCCGAAGTCGGCGCCGCCGAGGAGGGCGTAGGCGACGACCGCGAGGAGCGTGACGAGGGCGACGACCTCATACGCCGGCACGCGAACCTCCGGCATGGGCGGACGCGCGGCCGCCGGCGGTGTGCCCCCTGCCCCCCTCGCCGCGCGAGAGGCGCCGCAGGAGGACGACCAGTGCGAGGGCGAGACCGAGGTAGAGGAGCGTGAAGAGCGTGAGCGTCAGGGGGACGCCCGTCGCCGGGGTAACCCCCTCGGCGGTGCGCATGACGCCGTAGACGATCCAGGGCTGCCGGCCCACCTCGGTGACGGTCCATCCCGCCTCGATCGCCACGAAGCCGAGCGGCGCCGCGAGGACGAGCGCCCGGAGGAGCCGACGGCGGCGTGCGAGGTCGCGGCCGGCCCGGCGATCGCGCCACCAGGCGACGCCGAACCACACCGCCAGCGCCGCCATGAGCACCCCGCAGCCGACCATCACCTGGAAGGCGACGTGCGTGACGCGCACGGGCGGCCACTCGTCGCGCGGGATGTCGGCGAGCCCCTTCACCTCGCCGTCGAAGTCGCCGGTCGCCAGGAACGAGAGGAGCCCCGGGATCTCGATGGCGTAGTCGGTCCGCCCGGCCGCCTCGTCGGGCCAGCCGCCGATGCGCAGCGGCGCACCGCGCGCCGTCTCGAACTGCGCCTCCATGGCCGCGAGCTTGGCCGGCTGGTGGCGCGCCGTCTGCTTCGCGAGCAGGTCGCCCGAGATCGGCTGGAGGAGCGCCGTCACGCCGCCGAGCGCCATCGCGATGCCGAGTGCGCGCCGATCGTACGCGGCGCGCGCAGGCCGCCGGCCCTTGAGGAGCGCGTACGCGTAGACGCCGGCCGCGGCAAAGCCGACCGCCTGGTAGACCGACAGCGTCGAGTGGAGCGCCATGAGCCCGTAGGCCGGGTTGAAGAAGGCGCGCAGCGGGTCGACATTGACCACCCGGCCCTCCGGCGTGAGGTCGAAGCCGGCCGGCGTCTGCATCCACGAGTTGGCCGACAAGACGAGGATGCCCGAGGCCGCGCCGCTCACCGCCACCGGGATGCCGCAGAGCCAGTGGGCCCTCGGCGAGAGGCGGTCCCAGCCGTAGAGGTAGAGGCCGAGGAAGATCGCCTCGATGAAGAAGGCGAAGCCCTCGGTGGTGAACGCGAGGCCGAAGAGCGGCCCCGCGAACTCCATGAACGTCGGCCAGAGGAGGCCCAGCTCGAACGACAGCGCGGTCCCCGAGACGGCGCCGATGGCGAAGAGGACCGCCGTGACCTTCGCCCAGGTCTTCGCGAGTTCGAGCGCGTCGGGGTCGCCCCTGCGGAGCCACTGCCGCTCCGCCGCGAGCATCATGAGCGGCAGCGCCATCCCGACCGCGGCGAAGACGATGTGGAAGCCGAGCGACAGCGCCATCTGCGTCCGCGCGGCAAAGAGCTCGCTCATCGCCGTATCGTACCGACTCCGTGGGGTCAGGCCTTTCAGTTTTCCATGGGGTCAGCATCTGTCTTGGGTGTCAAGCCGGTGAGAGGGCCGGCTGCCAGGGGCGGCCGGTCCGGACCATGGCATTGAGGATGATGAGCAGCTTGCGCATGCAGGCGGTCAGGGC
>DATCKS010000469.1:0-4059 GCA_036562265.1 Thermodesulfobacteriota bacterium
GCCCTGACCCGCTCGCGGACGAGGTTCACGTGGGCGCAGAGGTGGTAGCGGAGCTCCTCGTACCCGAGCGGCACCCGGAGCGTTCGGATCGCCTCGTCGATCCGGCCCACCTCGGCCTCGAGTTCCCGCAGGACGGCGGCCTGCGGCCGCAAGGCGAGCGCGACGTCGACGTTGTGCACGTCGCGGTACCACCGGTGGATCCGGGCGCGCACGCGGCTCCGGTAGAGGCCGGGCAGGAACTGGTAGAGCCCGAAGGCGAGCGGCAGGATCGGCAGGAGCACCTTCAGCCGGGTCACGAGCATCGCCGCCGAGAAGGGGAGGTGCCGGATGAGGAGCGGCGGCCCCGAATCGTGGAACCGCTCTGCCTCCTCGGCGAGCGGCAGGTCGAGGTGGTCCGGCGAGGGGAACTCGTTGCGCCGCTCGAAGAGGCCTGGGTCCCTGTGAACCCGGGCCGCGGTCATGAGGAGGAGGTTCGCGAGCGCCGGGTGGAAGTCGCTCCGGACGGCCAGCGCGGCCGTCGTCGCCAGGAGGACCGTGTCCTCGGCCGGGATGTCGTCCTCGAGGTCGAGCGTGCCGGCGGGCAGGAGGAGCGTCGTGAGGTACGGGAAGCGCCGCGCGTAGGCCGGCGATCGCGGGATCGTCGCCAGCGTCGCGCCGGGCAGGCGGACCAGCGCCTGGAGCGCCGGCGACCGGGGCGAGGCGACCAGGAAGACGCCGTTGACGGTCCCGGCGCGGAGCGCCTCGATCGCCTCGGTCCCGGTCAGCGGTGACCTCGGCGTCCGCCGCTCGTCGATCCCCGCCGCGTCGAGGATCGTCTCGGCCACGGCGCGCGTGCCGCTCCCCGTCGGCCCGATCGCCAGGTGGCGGCCGGCAAGCCCCTCCCCGCCGCTCTCGCCGCGTGTCACGAGCCAGAGCGGCTCGTAGAAGACGCTGCCGAGGCCGACGAGCGGCGCCCCCTCGGGCACCCGGACCCCACCCTGGACGAACGCCACGTCGACGCCGCTTTCGGGATCGGCGAGGAGGGCGACGTTCTCGGCGGCGCCGGAGGTCGCGCGGACCTCGAGCGTCACGTGGTCCCTGGCGAGGAGGTCGCGGTAGCGGAGGGCGAAGCGGTAGTAGGCGCCGTCGGGGCGGCCGGCGGCGAGGACCAGGCGCGAGGGAGGCCCGGCCGGGACGGCGGCGATC
The DNA here is from genome assembly GCA_036562265.1 of Thermodesulfobacteriota bacterium. Taxonomy (GTDB): domain Bacteria; phylum DASVDK01; class DASVDK01; order DASVDK01; family DASVDK01; genus DASVDK01. The sequence continues at coordinate 1,186 of DATCKS010000469.1, forward strand.
GCCAGCGCCGCCGCCCCGGCTACGCCGAGGACGAGGAGAGCCACCCGCCGACGCACCGGTCCCTCTCGGGCAGGCGCGACGCGACCGCGCGCCCGGCGCCGGCTACTGCGGGCTCGCCGACGGCGCGGCGCCGGTCGTGGAGGTGCCGCTCTGCGCCGCCCCGCTCTTCGGGACGGACTCGACGTAGGCCCGGAGTTGCGGGTTGTTCTCCACGGTCCGGTGGATCCGGATGAACTCCTCGGCATCCATCCCGGTCCGGTTCTGGTCGAGGTACCGGTCGAGCGCCTGCGTCCGGAGGTCCTCCGGCTGGCGGAGCAGCGGCGCGACGTTCGGGTCTTGCATGAGGTCGTGGCGGACCCGCGCGTACGTGTCGAGCTCCTGCCGCGAGATCCCTGCCCGCTCGAGCTCCGCCTCGGCTGTCGAGGCGGCGTCGCTCCCGGAGGCCGCGCTCGCCGTCCCACCCTCGACCGCCGCCCGGAGTTCGGGGTCGTTCTGCACCGCTCGATGGACCCGGATGAACTCCTCCGCGTCCATGCCGGTCCGGTTCCGGTCGAGGTAGCGGTCGAGCGCCTGCGTCTGGAGGTCCTCCGGCTCGCGAAGGAGCGGCGCGACGTTCGGGTTCTGCATGAGGTCGTGGCGGACCCGCGCGTAGGTCTTAAGCTCCTCGGGCGAGATTCCGGCCCGGTCGAGCACGTGGGCGGGTGGCATGACGGGGGGCGTGTAGCCCGCGTACGGGTTGACGCTCGACGGGCCGCCGGTCGACTGCGCCGACGCGTCGAGCGGCAGACTCGCCGCGGCGATCGCCGCGGCGACGATGAAGGCCGACGTGGTCCTGTGCATGGAGGTCTCCTTGAGCTGCGTCGTTCACGCTGGCCGCAGTCTGCCCAAGTCCCCCCGCCCGGACCATCGGGACTATTCCGTGGTCGAGCCCCGCCTCGACTCGCGAGCCGACCGCTTCACGACGTGTGCCGGCGCTTGCCGGCCCTCCCTTACCCCTCGCTCCCCCTCGCCCGCCGGTAGCGCCGGATGAGCGCGTTGGTCGAGCTGTCGTGCGCGAGGTCCGGCTCGGCCGTCCCCGTAAGCTCCGGGACGATGCGCTGCGCGAGCGCCTTGCCCAGCTCGACCCCCCACTGGTCGAACGAGTTGATATGCCAGATCGTCCCCTGCACGAACACCTTGTGCTCGTAGAGGGCGATGAGGCTCCCCAGGACCTCGGGCGTGAGGCGCTCGGCGAGGATGACGTTGCTCGGCCGGTTCCCCTCGAAGGTGCGGTGCGGCACCTGGAAGGCCGCAACCCCCTCCGCCGCCACCTCCTCCGCCGTCTTGCCGAAGGCCAGCGCCTCCGCCTGGGCGAAGAGGTTCGCCATGAGGAGGTCGTGGTGGCGGCCCACCTCGTTCAGCGAGCGGCAGAAGCCGATGAAGTCGCACGGGACGAGCCTGGTCCCCTGGTGGAGGAGCTGATAGAAGGCGTGCTGGCCGTTCGTCCCGGGCTCGCCCCAGACGATCGGCCCCGTCTGGTAGTCCACCGGCCGGCCGTCGAGGTCGACCCGCTTGCCGTTCGACTCCATGTCGAGCTGCTGCAGGTAGGCCGGCAGGCGCCGGAGGTACTGGTCGTACGGCAGCACGGCCACCGTCTCCGCGCCGAAGAAGTCGACGTACCAGAGGCCGATCAGGCCGAGGAGCACCGGGAGGTTCCGATCGAACGGCGAGGTCCGGAAGTGCTCGTCCATGGCGTGGAAGCCGGCGAGCATCCGGCGGAACGCCTCCGGGCCGACGGCAATCATCAGCGAGAGCCCGATGGCGGAGTCGAGCGAGTACCGGCCCCCCACCCAGTCCCAGAACTCGAACATCTGCCGCGTGTCGATGCCGAACCTCGCCACCTCGGCCGCGTTGGTCGACACGGCGACGAAGTGGCTTGCCACCGCCCGGTCGTCGCCGAGCGCCCGCACGAGCCAGTCGCGCGCGGTGTGCGCGTTGGTGAGCGTCTCGAGCGTCGTGAACGTCTTCGAGGAGACGATGAAGAGCGTCTCGGCCGGGTCGAGGTCGCGCACCGCCTCGACGAAGTCGGTCGCGTCGATGTTCGACACGAAGCGGAGCGTGAGCCCGCGGTCGCTGTAGTAGCGGAGCGCCTCGTACGCCATGACCGGCCCGAGGTCCGAGCCGCCGATGCCGATGTTCACGACGTTGCGGATCGGCTTGCCGGTGAAGCCGCGCCAGTCGCCGCGCCGGACGCGCTCGGCGAAGGCGCTCATCCGGTCGAGCACCGCGTGGACCTTCGGGACCACGTCCTCGCCGTCGACGACGATGCTCGCGGTCCTGGGCGCCCTGAGCGCCACGTGGAGCACCGCGCGGCGCTCGGTGACGTTGATCTTCTCGCCGCGGAACATGGCGTCGATCCGCGCCCGCAGGCCGGCCGACTCGGCCAGGTCGAGGAGCAGGCGCAGCGTCTCGTCGGTGATCCGGTTCTTGGCGTAGTCCAGGTAGAGACCCGCCCCCTCGGCCGATAGCCGCTCGCCGCGCGTCGGGTCGGCGGCAAAGAGGTCGCGCAGGTGGAGGTCCCGGACGCGCTCGTAGTGGGCCTCGAGCGCGCGCCAGGCGGGACGCTGCGTGAGGGGTGTCCGGCTCATTTCTTCTCCTCGTGTCCCCCGAACTGGTAGCGCAGAGCCGAGAGGAGGCGGTTGGCGAACTCCGCCTCGCCTCGCGAGCTGAAGCGCGCGTAGAGGGCGGCCGAGAGCACCGGCGCCGGCACCGACTCGTCGATGGCGGCGGCGACCGCCCACCGCCCCTCCCCGGAGTCGGAGACCCGGCCGTCGAAGGTCCCGAGGTCGGGGTCCGCGAGGAGCGCCGACGCGGTCAGGTCGAGTAGCCAGGAGC
>DATCKS010000478.1:0-3658 GCA_036562265.1 Thermodesulfobacteriota bacterium
GGGAAGGGGGCGAGGGGGGCGGCGTCCCGTCGAGCTACAAGCTCAACCTCGCCGACGAGAGCGCCCTCGACTACGACGCCCGGCCGCAGATCGAGACCTACGCGAAGGTCGTGCACGCGACCTACCGGGCGGCCCACGAGGCGGCCCTGCGCATGAAGGCCCGGATCGACGCCTTCCTCGCGAAGCCGTCGGCCGAGACGCTGGCCGAGGCCCGCTTCGCGTGGATCAACGCCCGGGTGCCGTACATGCAGACGGAGGCCTTCCGGTTCTACGACGGGCCGATCGACGTGGCCGATCCGGAGACCGGCGCGCCGGGGCCGGAGGGGCGCATCAACGCCTGGCCGCTCAACGAGGGCTTCATCGACTACACGAAGGGGAACCCCCGGGGCGGCATCGTGAACGACCGCCGCGTGCCGATCACCCGCGCCGCGCTCCTCGAGCGCGACCAGGTCACCGACGAGGCCGACGTGACGACGGGGTGGCACGCGATCGAGTTCCTCCTCTGGGGGCAGGACCTCTCGCCGACCGGTCCGGGCAACCGTCCGGCGTCGGACTACGTGCCGGGCAAGCCGGCCAACGACCGCCGGCGCCAGTACCTCCGCGTCGTGACCGACCTGCTCGTCGACGACCTTGGCGCCCTCGTGGCGGCCTGGGAGCCGGGCAAGCCCGACAACTACGCCGCGCGCTTCCTCGCGCTCGACCAGCGCGAGGCGCTCGGCCGGATGTTCGCCGGCATCGCGACCCTCGCCGGCTTCGAGCTGGCGTCCGAGCGGATCGCCGTGGGGCTCGACAGCGGGGACCAGGAGGACGAGCACTCCTGCTTCAGCGACAACACCCGCGCCGACCATATCTACAACCTCCGGGGCATCCGCAACGTCTACTTCGGCGCGTACGGCGACACCGCCGGCGCCGGCCTCGACCGCCTCGTCGAGTCGGTCGACCCGGCGCTGAACGCGCGGATCGTCCGCCTCCTCAACCGCGCCGAGGCGGCGCTGATCGCCATCGAGCACCCGTACGATCGGGTCCTCACCTCGCCGAAGGACAGCGTCGCGCGCCGGACGGCCGAGGCGGCGGTCGACGCGCTCCGGGAGCTGGCCGAGGCGTTCAAGGAGGCGGGACGGAAGCTCGGCGTGCTCGTCGTCGTCGCGAGCGAATGACACGACGGCTCGTTGCGGCGCTCGCGGCTCTGGTCGCGGGCGCCGCGCTCGCCGGGGCGCGGGAGGACGGCAGGATCGGCCAGGCGCCGGGCGGCGCCACGTCGCGGCCGGCCGTGGGCCGGACCGCGTTCACGCTGCCGGCGGCCAATCTGCCGGCCGACCGGGTGCGCGAGTTCTTCTTCGGCAACCGGCTCTTCAACACCAACTGGACGATCGCGCCGGCCTCGGTCGACAGCTTCGACGGCCTGGGCCCCCTCTTCAACCGCGTGTCGTGCTCGGGCTGCCACGTGCGCGACGGACGCGGCCGGCCGCCCGCGGGGCCCGACGAACCGATGACGTCGATGCTCGTGCGCCTCGGCTACGCCGACGGCCGGCCGCACCCGGTCTACGGCGATCAACTGAGCGACCGCGCGATCCCCGGCGTGCCGGCCGAGGGGCGCGTCGCCGTCACCTATCGGGAGCAGCCGGGACGCTACGCCGACGGGGAGCCGTACAGTCTCGCCGTGCCGAGCTACCGCGTGGTGGACCTCGCCTACGGGCCGCTCGGCGACGACGTGCGGCTGTCGCCGCGGGTCGCGCCGGCGGTGATCGGGCTCGGGCTCCTCGAGGCGGTTCCCGACGCCACGCTCCTCGCCCTGGCCGACCCCGAGGACCGCGACGGCGACGGGATCTCGGGCCGGCCGAACGTCGTCGACGACCCGGTGCGCGGCGGCCGCGCCATCGGCCGCTTCGGGTGGAAGGCGAGCGTCGCGACGCTGCGCCAGCAGAACGCGGCGGCCGCGCTGGGCGACATCGGGCTCACGACCACCCTCTTCCCGCAGGAGAACTGCACCGCGGCCCAGAAGGCCTGCCGCGCGGCGCCGGCCGGCGGCCGGCCGGAGGTCTCCGACGAGTTCCTCGACCGGCTGACGCTCTACACGCAGACCCTCGCGGTCCCCATGCGACGCCGCGCGGAGGCGCCGGAGGTCCTCCGGGGCGAGCGGCTCTTCCACGACTCGGGCTGCGCCGCCTGCCACGTGCCGACGCTCGAGACCGGCGTGCATCCGACGGTGCCCGAGGTGTCGAACCAGCGAATCCATCCCTTCACCGATCTCCTGCTGCACGACATGGGGGAGGGCCTCGCCGACGGCCGGCCGGACGGCGAGGCCACGGGACGCGAGTGGCGCACGCCCCCCCTCTGGGGGATCGGACTCGTACAGGCGGTCAACGGCCACACGCGCTTCCTGCACGACGGCCGCGCCCGCGGGCTCGCCGAGGCGATCCTCTGGCACGGCGGCGAGGCCGAGGCGGCCAGGGAGGCGTTCCGGCGGCTGCCGAAGGCCGACCGGGAGGCGTTGCTCCGGTTCCTCGAGTCGCTGTGACGCCGCGCCGGAAGCAGCGTCGCACGGTCACGTAGTCGAGACAACCTTCTTGAGAAAGGGTTGGCTACATCATCATCGAAAGGTAGGCTGATTCAGGTGGTCATGAGTCCGGCATCGGAGTGGCCCGTGATCGGGGCAACCATCGACCTGCTCGTCAAGGGCGGTCTCGTCATGATCCCGCTCGGCATCTGCTCGGTCCTCGCCCTGGCGATCGTCATCGAGCGCGCCTGGACGTGGTGGCGGATCGGCTCGCTCGCCGACGCCGACCTGCTGCTCGCGCGGGCGGCGAAAGGGGAGTGGGCGGAGGCGATCGCGGCCGGCGAGGCGTCGCGCTCACCCGTCGCGCGCGTCCTCGCCGAGGGGGTGCGGCACCGCAACCCGGCGCCGGCGCTCGCCATGGAGGCGGCGGCGCAGGACGAGGCGGCGCGCCTCAAGCGCTACCTGCCGATCCTCGACACGATCATCACGCTGTCGCCCCTTCTCGGCCTCCTCGGCACCGTCACCGGGATGATCGGCGCCTTCGGGATCATGGCCTCCTCGGGGATGAACGAGCCGAACGCGATCACGGGCGGCGTCGCCGAGGCGCTCGTCGCCACGGCCACCGGCCTCGGCGTCGCCATCCTCGCCCTCGTCCCCTACAACCTCTTCAACGCGCGCGTCGAGTCGCTCCTCGAGACGATCGACCGCTACGGCTCGCGCCTGGAACTGCTGCTCGCCGAGTCGCCGGTGCCGCGTGCGCGGGAGGCGGCGCCCCGCGGGCGCGAGGTTGCCGCGTGAGGGTGGCGAGGCGCGGCCGCCGGACCGGCCGCATCGAGATCATCCCGATGATCGACGTGGTCTTCTTCCTGCTCGTCTTCTTCATGATGGCGAGCCTCTCGATGACCACGGCCAAGGGGCTCCGGGTGAACCTCCCGTCGGCCGCCTCGGGCGAGCGCGACAGGCGGAGCGCGCCGGTCACGCTCACGCTCACCGAGGCGGGCGGCCTCTACGTGGACAGGGAGCCGGTCGACGTCGAGACGCTCCCCGTGCGCCTTCGCGCCGCCGCGGCCGGCAACCCGGACCTCGTCGTCGTGGTCAACGCCGACCGTGCGGTCGAGCACGGCCGCGTCGTGGCGGTCATGGACGCGGCGCGTCAGGCCG
>DATCKS010000479.1:0-4960 GCA_036562265.1 Thermodesulfobacteriota bacterium
GTCCTGCTCGGGCTCGCCTTCCTGGGGATGAAGGCGATCGAGTACACGGGGGAGATCCGGGCCGGGTACGCGCCGTGGAGCGGGGCCTTCTGGTCCTACTACTACACGATGACCGGCCTCCACGGCGTGCACGTCCTCTGCGGGATCCTGGCGAACGCGCTCCTCTGGGCGACCAGCGGGTGGCGCACGAGGAGCCCGCATCGCCTCGAACTGGCGGGGCTCTACTGGCACTTCGTGGACGTCGTCTGGATCTTCCTCTTTCCGCTCCTCTATCTGGCCTGACGGGAGGGGGCGATGTCGGCACACACGGGAGGCACCAACTACGTGGCGGTCTGGGCCTGGCTGCTCGTCCTGATGGCGGCCGGGTTCGCGGCGAGCTTCCTGCCCGGGGCGCGCGGGGTGGCGGTGGCGGCGATCTTCGCGGTGGCGGTGGTGAAGGCGCTGATCGTTGCCGCCTACTTCATGCACCTCAGGGTCGAGCCGCGCGTGATCTACGCGATCGCCCTCGTCCCGGTGGCGATCGTCCTGGTCCTGACGCTGGCGCTCCTGCCGGACTTCGCGGCGCACCACTGAGAGGCAGACCCGGTGGCGCCACGCGGAGGCCGGCCGTGATGCCGCTCTCGGAGCTGCCGACGCTGAACGCCGTCCTCAACGCGGTCAGCGCCTCGCTGATCCTCGCAGGCTGGGTTCTGATCCGAAGGCGAGACATCGCGGGCCACCGGGCGTGCATGCTCGGAGCGGTCGGCGCCTCGATCCTGTTCCTCGCCGGCTACGGCGTCTACCACGCCGTGCACGGCTCGACCCGCTTCACCGGGGAGGGGCTGGTGCGGACCCTCTACTTCGCCGTGCTGACCTCGCACACCGTCCTCGCGGCGCTCCTCGTCCCGCTGATCCCGGCCACCCTCTGGTTCGCCTTCACGTCGCGCTACGAGCGCCACGCGCGGCTGGCGCGCTGGACGGTGCCGATGTGCTTCTACGTCTCGGTCACCGGAGTCACGATCTACCTGATGCTCCACCGCCTCTGACCGGCCGCCGGCGCGGCCGGCAGGCGGTCGCCCCGGAGGCGGCGGTGCCCCGGTGGGGGCCGGTGCCGGCGCGGGAGGGCAGGGGCGGCCTCCGACGGGAGGTGGCGGTCAGCGGGCCTGCGCGACGCTGAGCCACTCCGGATCGATCGGTACGTGGATCACGGCCGGCCGGCCGGCCGCGAGCGCCGCCGCGAGCGCGTCCTCGATCTCCGCGTCGCTCGACACGCGGAAGCCGGCCGCGCCGAACGCCTCGGCGGCCTTCGCGAGGTCGGGGGTCGAGAGGTCGGTCGCGACGACCCGCCCGGGGTAGACCCGCTCCTGGTGCATCCGGATCGTCCCGTAGCGGGCGTTGTCGAAGACGAGCGCGACGACGTTCGCGCCGGTTCGCACGGCGGTCTCGAGTTCGGTCATCGTCATCAGGAAGCCGCCGTCGCCGGCCCAGGCGACGACCGGGACGTCGGGCCGGGCGAGCTTGGCGCCGATGGCGGCGGGGAGGCCGTACCCCATCGCCCCCGACGTGGGGCCGACGAACGTGCGCGGCTTCCGGAAGCGGTAGTAGCGCGCGAGCCAGCCGTAGAAGTTCCCGGCGTCGGTGGCGACGATCGCCTCGGGCGGCAGGAGGCGCTGCATGGCGGCCACGACGGCGCCGGGATCGACGCAGCCGTTCGGCACGGCGGCGGGACGGTGCGTGGTCGCCTCCACGAACGCGGCGCGATCGGCCTCGTTGCGGGCTCGCCGGGCGGCGACGCCGGGAACGGGAGCGGGGAGGCGCGCCGCGAGCGCGCGCAGGGCGACGCCGGCGTCGGCCACGATCCCGAGCGTGATCGGCATGGCGGCGCCGAGCACGGCCGGTTCGATGTCCACCTGATAGACGCGGGCGTCTCGCCGCGGCAGCGAGTAGCCGCGCGTCGTGATCTCCTGGAAGCGGGTCCCCACCGCCAGCACCACGTCGGCCGCGGCGAGGCGGTCGAAGACCACGGAGGCGGCCCCGAGGCCGGTCATGCCGAGGAAGAGGCGGTGGTCGTTGGGGAAGGCGTCGTGCCGCCGCCAGGCCACCTGCACCGGCAGTTCGGCCGCCTCGGCGAACCGGACGAGCGCGTCGCACCCGCCGGGGGAGGTGACGACCCCCCCTCCCGCCAGGACGAGGGGACGTTCGGCGGCGAGGAGCGCCGCGAGCGCCTCGTCGAGCGCGGACGGGTCGGGGGGCGGCGGCGCGACGGCCCGCACGTCCTCGAAGCGCATGTCCGCCGTGTCGCGCAGCATGTCCTCGGGGAGCGCGACGAAGACCGGGCCGGGCCTGCCGGTCGTCGCGATCCGGATCGCCCGTGCCATCTGTTCGGGCACGCGGGCGGCGTCCTCGATCTGGACCGCCCACTTGCAGTACCGGGAGAAGACGGCGACGAGGTCGAGTTCCTGGAAGGCCTCGCGGCCGAGGAAGTCGCGGTTCACCTGCCCCGCGATGGCGAGCATCGCGGTCGAGTCCTGCCGCGCGGTGTGGATCCCGATCGCCATGTTGCTCGCGCCGACGGCCCGCGTCCCCATGCAGACGCCGATCTCGCCGCTCGTCTTGGCGTAGCCGGACGCCATGAAGGCCGCGCCCCCCTCGTGGCGGGTCGAGACGAAGGTCAGCGGGGCCTCGTAGAAGGCGTCGAGCACGGCGAGGAAGCTCTCCCCCGGCACCCCGAAGGCCCGCGTGACGCCGGCCCGGCGCAAGGCCTCCACCACCGCCCGTCCACCGTTCATGGTCGTCATGCCGCCTATGATAGCCGGCCAGGGCTTGCTCCGCGCCCGCCTTGAAGGCGAGGGGCGCGGGCGCCCGGGCGGTCAGCGTGCGGGGAAGCGCACGGGGATCGCGAGCGTCACCTGCACGTCCGGCGAGTCGGCGGTCACGCCGAATCCCACCGACAGGTCGAGCGAGACGTTGCGGGCGAGGACGTACGAGGTCCCGAGCGAGACGACGCCGGTCGACACCGACGAGCCCGGCACGCTGTCGCCCGCCAGGGTCGTGTGGCGGGCGAACCGCTGCTCAAACGTGAGGTCGAGGGAGGTTTCCGGGTTCAGCGCGAGGACGAGCCCGAGCGCGTAGCCGATCTCGTCGCCGGGGTCGAGCCGCCCGAGCGGCGTCGCGGTCGAGAGGTTCACGGTATAGGTCAGGTCCGCGATGAAGACGACGGGGTCGCGCGACCGCACGGCGGTGAGGGTCGTCTCGATCGCGTCGAAGCCGGTGCCGAGGGGGATCTCGTCCGGGCCGACCTCGAACGGCCCCTCGCCGGTCGTGCTCTTCCACCTCGCGCTCGCGAGCAGGTCCGGCACGAGCCCACGCTCCCTGAGCAGGTGTGCGCTCACCTCCACGTCGACGTCGCCGAGCCCGAACCGATCGCGCGTCTCCTCGGCGCCGTCCGCGATCAGGGTTCGCACCCGCTCGTAGCGGAAGGGGACGGTCGCCGCGACCTGGAGCCGCCACGGCAGCCCGAGCCTGACGGTCACCTCGGGGTCGAGGGCGTCACGCTGTACCCGTTCGGTGACGGTTACCCCGGCGTCGTCCGTGACGAGCGTCTCCCGGGTCGACTGGGTGTACGTGAGATCGAGCCCGATCTCGATCCGCCAGGGCGGCAAGAGGAGCCCGCCGCGCTGGATGAGCGCCCGCTCGAGCGCGGTCAGGAGTTGCGCCTCCTCGACCTCGTCGTCCTGGTCGGTCGGCTCTTCGGCCCGGAGCCGCTCCGCGAAGCCGGCCTCGAACGCCGCCGCGACGACGAGGATCGCAAGCCAGGCGCCGCGGCCACGCCGCGGCCCGCTCACGGCTCGTGCCGCATCTCGCCGGTCGGCGCGTCGCCGGGCGGATCGGGAGCGGGGCGGACGACGAAGCCTACGCCGTCGTGCCAGATGCGCCGGAACTGGTCGCGCCGCAGCGTCAGGTTGCCGAAGGCCGGATCGGCGACGTGCACCCGATCGCCCCGCACGCCGCGGACGACGACGAAGTGCTCGTACCCCTTGACGCGGACCGGCACGATCACCGGCCCCTCGAGCGCCTCGAGGTCCTCGATCGTGAGGCCGCGGTAGCCGGCCGCCGTGTAGCCGCGACGCTCGGCGACGCGCTTGAGGTCGAGGAGCGAGAAGCCGCCGCGACGCTGCACGCGCGCCGGGTCGGTCTCCTCGAGGATCGACAGGGCGATCTCGCGCTCGGTCGTCCAGTCGTCGTAGTCGTAGGAGAGCACGGTCCCGAGCGCCGCGGCGCCGCAGCTCAGGTCCCACGCCTGGATGACGACGCCCTCCCGGCGGATCTCGAGAAGGGAGCGGACGGCCTTGCCCGGTCGGGCCGCGCCCGGCTCCGGGACCGGTGCGGCGGCGCAGGCGCCGGTCGCGGCGGCAAGGGCGACGAGGGCCAGGGTGAGGCCACAGCGGGCCGCCCGGTTCGGATCCATCGGCCTCTTGCGACTCCGGAAGCGTCGCGCCCCGGGCGGCCCCGGCGAGCCGGGGTTCGCCGGGGGGCCGGGGTCCGAGCGGCTAGAGGACGCGAACCTTCTTGATGACGAGGATCTTCTTCTTCACGAGGTGATGCTTGCGGTCCTTGTGCGCGAAGGGCTTGCGCTTCCCGTCGTGCTTCTTGCCGGCGAAGTGCCTGTGCTTCCTGTCCTTCTTGTGTCCGAGGCGCGTGTCCGCGTCAGACCGGTCGAAGTCCTTCTTGTGGACGTCCTTCTTGTGAGAGTCCTGCTTGTCGGCGAAATGCCTGTCCTTCTTGAAGTCCTTCCTGTCGTGGACGTCCTTCTTGCGGTCCACGTGCCGGTCCTTCCAGTCGTGTCCGGCGACGATGGAGTCGAGGTCCGAGTCGGTGAGGACCGTGGGGGCCGCACTGGCCGGCGTCGCCCAGGCGATCGCCACGAGTGCCAGGATCGGGAGCAGGAGTCTGATCGACATAGCCGGTCTCCCTCCGGGAG
>DATCKS010000172.1:0-4177 GCA_036562265.1 Thermodesulfobacteriota bacterium
GGCGAGTAGCGGCAGCTCGCTGCCGAGTGGAGGCCCTTCGACCCCCTCCGGGCGGCCGCTCGCCGGCGCCCGAAACCCCGTTTCCGGAAAGGGCTCTTGACACTTTGTGAAATGGTGCGCTTAAACGAGGTGTTTGCCCACCAGGTCGCGGGCAACGCGGCGGGTCGCGCCACGCCGGTTCACGATACGCACCAGGGAGACTCGACACCGATGCTCCAGAAGCCCCATCTCTTCACGCCGGGCCCGACGCCGGTCCCGACGCGCACCCTTCTGGCCATGGCCCAGCCGATCCTCCACCACCGGGCGCCCGAGTTCGAGGCGGTCCTGGCGGAGGTTCGCGAGGGGCTCAAGTGGCTCTTCCGGACGAAGGAGGAGGTTCTCGTCTTCGCCGCCTCCGGTACCGGCGCCATGGAGGCGTCGGTCGCCAACCTCCTGTCGCCCGGCGATCGCGCGCTCGTGATCCGCGGCGGCAACTTCGGCGAGCGGTGGGCCAACATCTGCCAGGCCTACGGCATCCAGGTCACGAGCATCGACGTCGAGTGGGGGAAGGCGGTCCGGCCCGAGCAGGTGAAGGCGGCGCTCGACGCCGATCCGTCCATCAAGGCCGTCTACATGACGGCCAGCGAGACCTCGACCGGCGTCAAGCACCCGACGCGCGAGATCGCCGCCGTCGTGCGGCAGCGCGACAACGTCGTGCTCGTCGTCGACGCCATCACGGCGCTCGGCGTGTTCGACATCCGGATGGACGAGTGGGGGATCGACGTCCTCGTCACCGGCTCGCAGAAGGCGCTGATGCTGCCGCCGGGGCTCGCGTTCGTCGCGGTGTCCCCCAAGGCGTGGAAGCTCGTCGAGACGTCGAAGTCGCCCCGCTTCTACTTCGACTTCCGGAAGGAGAAGAAGGCCATCGTCCAGAACCAGACCGCCTGGACGCCGGCCGTCTCCCTCATCGTCGGCCTCAAGGACACGCTGGCGATCATGAAGGCCGAGGGGCTCGACGCCATCTTCGAGCGGCACGCCCTCTTCGCGCGCGCCACGCGCGAGGCCATGGTGGCCATCGGCCTCACGCTCTTCGCCGAGTCCCCCTCCGAGGCGACGACCGTCATCACCGGGCCGGCCGGCATCGACACCGGGAAGATCGTGAAGCACATGCGCAACCGGTACGGCGTCACGATCATCGGCGGCCAGGGACAGGCGAAGGGGAAGGTCTTCCGCATCGCGACGCTCGGCTGGTCCGACCCGTTCGACGTGATCAACGTCGTGTCGGCGGTCGAGATGACGCTCAAGGACCTCGGCGTGCCGGTGGAGATCGGCAAGGGCGTGGCGACGGCGCAGACGATCCTCTATTCCGCCCTCAAGGCCGCGCCGTCGGCCGAGCCGGCGCGGGCGGCGGCAGGCGGACGGGAGTAGCTCGTGCGCGTCCTGATCTCCGACGATCTGTCGCCCCGCTGCGCGGAGATCCTCCGCGCGGGCGGCCTCGAGGTCGACGTCAAGACCAAGCTGCCGGCCGAGGAGCTCGCGCGCATCATCGGCGAGTACGACGGCCTCGTCGTGCGGAGCGCCACGAAGGTCACGAAGGCGGTGCTCGAGCGGTCGGGCCGGCTCAAGGTGGTGGGCCGCGCCGGCATCGGTCTCGACAACGTCGACCTCGCCGCGGCCTCGGCCCGCGGCATCGTCGTCATGAACACGCCCGGCGGCAACACCATCACCACGGCCGAGCACACGATCGCCATGATGATGGCGCTCTGCCGCGACATCCCGCAGGCCACCGCCTCCTGCAAGGCCGGCAAGTGGGAGAAGAACCGCTTCATGGGCGTCGAGGTGTACGGCAAGACCCTCGGCGTCGTCGGCCTCGGCAACATCGGCCAGATCGTGGCCGACCGCGCCATCGGCCTCAAGATGAAGGTCGTCGCGTACGACCCCTACCTGTCGCCGGACAAGGCGCGGTCCCTCGGCGTCGAGCTGGTCGACCTCGACGAGCTCCTCAGGCGGTCCGACATCGTCACCGTGCACGTCCCGTACACGGCCGAGACGAAGGGCCTCATCGATGCGGCCGCGCTCGCGAAGACGAAGAAGGGGGTCATGGTCATCAACTGCGCCCGCGGCGGCATCGTCGACGAGGCGGCGCTCGCGGCCGCCATCGAGTCGGGCCACGTCCGCGGCGCCGCCCTCGACGTGTTCGAGCAGGAGCCGCCGCCTGCGGACCACCCGCTCCTCAAGCTCCCGCAGGTCATCTGCACGCCGCACCTCGGGGCGTCGACCAGCGAGGCCCAGGAGAACGTGGCGATCGCCATCGCCGAGCAGATCGTCGCCTACCTCGTGCACGGGCAGGTGATGAACGCCGTCAACGTGCCGTCCGTGCCGGCGGAGGCGCTGCCGCGGCTCAAGCCGTGGCTGACCCTCGGCGAGCGGCTCGGCGCCTTCCAGGCGCAGACGACGACCGGCGGCGTGGAGGAGGTGCGCGTCACGTACCGCGGGGAGGTCGCGGCCCTCCCGGTTGCCTCGGTCACGGTGAGCGTCCTCAAGGGGCTGCTCGCGCCGATCCTCAAGGAGACGGTGAACTTCGTGAACGCGCCGCTCCTGGCGAAGGAGCGGGGGATCAGCGTCGTCGAGTCGAAGACGGGCGACTCGGAGGACTTCCAGAGCCTCCTCACCGTCGAGGTGCGGACCTCCGACGGCACCTCGCGCGTCGACGGCACCATCTTCGGCAAGCAGGAGCCGCGCATCGTGCGGATCAACGAGTACCGCCTCGAGGCGGCCCCGGAGGGGCACCTGCTCGTCATGTGGAACCACGACAAGCCGGGCGTCATCGGCGGCATCGGCAACACGCTCGGTGCGCACGGCATCAACATCGCCCGGATGCACCTCGGCCGGGAATCGGTCGGCGGCCGCGCGATCTCCGTGATCAGCGTCGACAGCGCGCTCTCGCGAGAGACGCTCGAGGCGCTCAAGGCGCTGCCCAACGTGATCCGGGCCGTGCAGGTGACGCTCTGACGCGTCTCGACGTTCCCTCGGGGTTCCGCGACCTCCTCCTCGAGCGCGCCGCGGCGCTCGAGGAGGTGGAGCGGGCCGTCATGGCCGCGTTCGCGGCCTGGGGCTTCCGCCGCGTCGTGACGCCGACGGTCGAGTACTCGGACGTCCTCGAGGCGGGCCTCGGGCCGGAACTCCCCCAGCGGGCGTTCCGGTCGACCGACCAGCCCTCCGGCCGCGTCGTCCTGGTCAGGCCCGACGTGACCGCCCAGGTGGCGCGCCTGGTCGCCTCCCGGCTCAGGACCGCGCCCCTTCCGCTCCGCCTCTGTTACAATCTCCCGGTCATTCGCAACGTGGACACCACCCCGGGGCGGCCGCGCGAGATCTTCCAGGCCGGCGTCGAGCTGATCGGGCTCGACCTGCCCGAGGCGGATGCCGAGATGGTGGCCATCGCGGCGCACGCGCTCAGGGCGGCCGGGCTCGCCCGGTTCACCATCGACATCGGTCAGGTGGAGTTCTACCGGGGGCTGGCCGAAGGGGTCCCGCCCGGCCCGGGTCGCCGGAAGCTCGAGGCCGCGCTCGCCAAGAAGGACCGGGCGGCCATCGAGGCGCTCCTGCCCGAGCTGCGGCTGCCCGACGCCGACGCGGAGCGGCTCGTCGGGCTGGTCGACTGCTTCGGCGGCGAGGACGTGATCGATCGCGCGGCGCGGCTCGCCGGGACCGCCTCGCCGCGGGCCGTCCGGGCGCTCGACGTGCTCCGGAGCGTGGTGGACGTGGTGAAGGGGTACGGGCTCGGCGACGTGCTCTCGATCGACCTGGCCGAGCTGCGCGGGCTCGACTACTACACCGGCGTCACGTTCGAGGCGTACGCCACCGGGGTGGGGCGGGAGCTGGCCGGCGGCGGCCGGTACGACGACCTCATCGGGCGCTTCGGCTACCCGTGCCCGGCGACCGGCTTCATGATCGACCTCGAGGGGCTCCTCACCGCGCTCGAGCGGCAGGGGAGCGCGCCGAAGCCCAAGGGGACCGACCTCTTGCTGATGGACGTGCGTCAGGACAAGCGCGAGGCGCTGGCCGTGGCACGGGCGCTGCGCGCCCGCGGCTACTCGGTGGCGCGCGACATCATCCGTCGCGACTACGACGGCTCGGTCGCCTACGCACGCCACCACGGCATCGCCTACGTGCTGCTGCTCGGGGACGGTCCTGCCGC
>DATCKS010000493.1:0-1738 GCA_036562265.1 Thermodesulfobacteriota bacterium
GTCTTCCACCCCGACGGCGGCTTCGCCGACGCGCGCTGGTGGCTCACCGGGCTGGTCGGCGGCGCGTTCCTGTCAATGGCCTCCCACGGGGTGGATCACCTGATCGTGCAGCGGCTGCTCGCGTCGCGGTCGAAGGGGGAGGCGGGGCTGGCCGTCGTCGGCAGCGGTGTGGTCGTCGTCGCCCAGTTCGCCCTCTTCCTCCTGGTCGGCGTCGGGCTCTTCGCGCATTACGGCGGCGCGCCGTTCGACCCGGCGGACGAGGTATTCCCGCGCTTCATCGTCGAGGGGCTGCCGCCGGGCGTTTCGGGGCTCATCATCGCCGGCGTGCTGGCCGCCGCGATGTCGACGGTCTCGAGCTCCCTCAACTCCCTCGCCTCGGCCACGACCCACGACCTGTACGCGCCGCTCTCGAAGCGGGGCGGCGATCCGGTCCACTTGCTGCGCGTCGGCCGGCAGTTCACGCTCCTCTGGGCCGCGATCCTGGTCGGCGGCGCGATCCTGTTCCGGTTCGTCTCGGAAGGGACGCCCATCGTCGTGATCGCGCTCCAGGTCGCGTCCTTCACCTACGGCGGCCTCCTGGGCGGCTTCCTCCTCGGAGTCCTCTCGCGTAGGGCGGATCAGCGCGACGCGATCCTGGGGATGGCCGCCGCGACCGTCTTCATGACCGTGCTCTGGGCGGCCCAGCAGTTCGGCGCCATAGAAAAGGTGGTCGACACCCTCTGGTTCGCGCTGATCGGCTCCGCGGTGACGGTGGCGGTCGGCTCGACGAGCGCGTGGATCCGGCGCGCAGCACCGTCGCGGGCGGAGGAGCGTTCAGGGGCTGCGCCCGCGGAGGCGCGGGTCGACGATCCGACTGCTGCGAACGCGGATCACGTGCGCTGATGGATAACGAGATCTTCGTGGGCATTGACGGCGGCGGTTCCGGCGCGACCGCCGTCGCGATCGACGGGGCAGGGAAGGAGCTGGCCCGGGTGCGCGGCGGCCCGGCGCTGGTACGGTCGCACGACCCGGTGGCCGGCGGGTCGGCGCTGGCCGATCTGGTCGACCGGGTCACGCGTCAGGCGGGCGGGCGGTTACCGGTGGCCGGACTGGTTTGCGCCCTCGCGGGCGCCGGCCGGGAGGAGGATCGCCGTCTCCTGGCCGCCGCCCTCATCCGCGAGGCCGTCGCGGTCCGGCTCAGGGTCGTGACGGATGTGGAGGCCGCGTTCCACGACGCGTTCGGCGAGGGCCCGGGGATCCTGGTGATCTCCGGGACCGGCTCCATCGCCATGGCCAGATCGGCCGACGGACGATGGGTCAGAGCCGGCGGCTGGGGCGCGCTCCTGGGCGACGAGGGGAGCGGGTACGCGATCGGGCTGGCCGCGCTGCGCGCCGCGGTACGGGCCCACGACGGCCGGGGGGCGACGACGGGCCTGCTCGAAACCGTGCTCGCCCGCGCCGGCGTCTCCGGCCCCGAGGGGCTCATCGCGTGGGCCGACCAGGCGCGGAAGGCGGACATCGCGGCTCTCGCGCCCGTCGTCGCCGATGCCGCGCGCGACGGCGACGACGTCGCCGCGGCGATCATCGACGACGCCGCGAAGGAGCTGGCGCGCCACGTCAGCGCGGTGTACGGGGCGCTCGCTCCATGGCCGGAACCGCCCGGCGTGGCCCTCTCCGGCGGCTTGCTCGGGCCAGATCGACCTCTCCGCGATCCGACGATCCGGGCCATCGAGCGCCTCGGCACCACGGGACCGGTGCT
>DATCKS010000496.1:0-2828 GCA_036562265.1 Thermodesulfobacteriota bacterium
GACTTCTCGATCATGTCGTCGGTCGACAGCAGGTCGCCGACGAGGATCGGCGTCACGCCCCACGACAGGGCGAGCCGGCGGTAGGTGGCCTGGTCGGGCGTGATGGCCACGATCGGCTGGGACGGGCGATACCGCGCGACCGCCCGCGCCGTGCGGCCGGACGAGGTCGGCGTGAGGATGGCCGCCGCGGCGATGTCGTGCGCGATGAAGCAGGCCGCCCGCGCCACGGCGCTCGGGATGAGCCGGCCCTGCTCGGCCATCCGCTCGCGCCGCAGGAGCGCGCCGCCCAGGTCCATCTCCGCCTCGGCCGCCCGCACGATGCGGTCCATGACGCGGACCGTCTCGACCGGGTAGAGGCCGACCGCGCTCTCCTCGGAGAGCATGACGGCGTCGGTCCCGTCGAAGACCGCGTTCGCGACGTCGGTGACCTCGGCCCGCGTCGGGCGGGGGTTGTCGACCATGGAGCGGAGCATCTGCGTGGCGGTGATGACCGGCTTGCCCGCCTGGTTGGCGAGGCGGATGAGCCGCTTCTGGATCATCGGCACGCGCTCGAACGACGTGTCGACGGCGAGGTCGCCGCGGGCCACCATGAGGGCGTCGACCGCCTCGGTGATCGCCTCGAGGTGGTCGAGCGCCTCGTGCAGCTCGATCTTCGCGCAGATCGGCGTGTCGTAGCCCATGTCGGCGATGACCTTCCGGGCGTCGGCGACGTCCTCGGCGCGGCGCACGAACGAGAGGCCGACGAAGTCGATCCCCTGCTCGAGCCCGAACTTGAGATCGGCGCGGTCCTTCTGGGTGAGGCAGGGGAGGGAGAGCTTGGTCATCGGCAGGGCGACGCCCTTGTGGGACGTGAGGCGGCCGCCGACGACGACGGTCGTCAGGACGTCGGGGCCGTCGATGCGCTCGACCCTGAGTTCGAGGAGCCCGTCGTTGAGGAGGACCGGCTCGCCCGGCTTCAGGTCGCCGGGGAGGCCGGGGTAGTTGACCGAGACGCCCTGCTGGTTCCCCTTCACGTCGCGCGTGGTGAGGACGAAGCGGTCGCCGGCCGCGAGCGTCACCCCGTCACCCTCGAACTCGCCGATGCGGATCTTCGGGCCGGCCAGGTCGGCGAGGAGCGCCACCGGGCGGTCGAGCGCGTCCGCCATGTCGCGGACCAGGTTGATCGCCTCCTCGTGCTGCTCCCGCGTGCCGTGCGAGAAGTTCAGCCGGACGACGTCCACCCCGGCCTCGATGAGGCTGCGGAGGACGTCGGGCTTGCGGCTCGCCGGCCCCAGCGTGATGACGATCTTGGTACGTCGATACGACCCCGGTTGTCGCGTGGCGAACGTCATGAGCGCCGGCGCCCTCCGTCAGAGCTGTCCCGCCGCCTCGAGGGCAGCGCGGAAGCCGGCCACCTGCTCCGGCGAGGGCGGGAGAAGGGGCGGCCGCGCGGGGCCGCCGTAGTAGCCGCGCAGGTCCATGGCCGCCTTCGAGGCGGGGACGCCGTACTTGCCGATCGCCTCGTGCATCGCGAGCAGGAGGTTGTTCGTCTTGCGCGCCGCCTCGATGTTCCCCGCGTCCCACTCCTTGACGAGCCGGACGCAGAGTTCCGGCACGAAGCAGGAGATCTGCAGGATGGCGCCGGCCGCACCGAGCGCGAGCGCCGGGAGCACCACCTGGGCCGACCCGGGGAAGACCAGGAAGTCGGCGGGGGCGTTACGGATGATCTCGGCCAGTTGCGGGATGTTGCCCGACGAGTCCTTGATGCCGACGATGTTCGGGTGCGCGGCGAGGCGCGAGACGAGCGCCGCGTCCATGTTGAGCCCGGTGAACTGGGGGACGTTGTAGAGGAACACCGGCACCTCGGACGCCTCGGCCACCGCAACGTAGTGCCGGTAGAGCGCCTCGGCCGTGAGGAGCGGCTTGTAGTAGTTCGGGTTCACGACCATGACGGCGTCGGCGCCGGCGCGCACGGCCTCCTTGACGTACTGGATGGCCTGCGGCGTCGACTCGGCGCCCGCGCCCGCGATCATGATCTGCTCCCGGGGGATGTGGGCCCGCGCGACCTCGAGCATCGTGCGCCGCTCGTCGGCCGACAGCGTCAGGAACTCGCCCGTGGAGCCGAGGATGAGGTAGCCCGCGAGACCGGTGGTACGCCACTTCGTCAGGTTGCGGCCGAGCGCCTCGTAGTCCAGGCTGCCGTCGGCCTTGAACGGGGTCGTGACGGGGGGGATCACGCCGCGGACGGAGAGGGGCACGGCTTCCTCCATTGTCTATACTGGGCCTCGGTCTCGCGCAGAACTTCGAACCGCGGAGTGTAGAGCCGCGGCGGCGAGAGTGTCAACGCGCGCGGAGGGGAGGGTGACCGGGCAGTCGGGTACGCTCTTGGTGCTGGCCGTCCTGGCCGTCCTCGCGTGCCTCGCCGCCTGGTTCTGGCATCGGGCACGCACCGCCCGCCGCCGCCGGATGCTCGGCGCCTGGCTGGCGGGCGGGGTCGAGGTCTTCGGCGGAGCGGCCTCGACGCGGTGGGTTTCGGCGGGGACGCTGCAGACCCGGGTCGACGCGGCGGCGCCGCCGTTCCGGACGCTGTCGCTGACCGTTCGCCTCGATCCGGCGGGGCTCGCCCGGCTTCCGATCCCCGGACGCCTCGGCCGCCGGATGCGCGCGCGCGATCGGCTCGTCGTCCAGTCCGATCTCATCCGCGTCCCCTGCGCCGAGTTCGACTTCTTCTACGCCGGCGGACCGACCGGTCGCGCCGCGGCCGCCGAGGCGCGCGCCCTCCGCGCCCGGGTGAGCGAGGTGGCCGAGCCGGGGCGGGGAGGGCGGGGACCGCTCCTCCTGGCCGAGGC
>DATCKS010000500.1:0-2785 GCA_036562265.1 Thermodesulfobacteriota bacterium
GGTCCGTCCCGACCCGGAGGAGGTGATGGACGGCGCCTTCTTCGCCCTCGCCGACCTCGACCGCCGCCTTGCGGACGGCAGCCTCGAGGTGACGCCCGCCTTCCGGGAACTCTACGCGCGGTTCCGGCGCGGCTGACGCCGCCGACGACCTGCCGGCCGGCCGGCCTGCTCCGTGCTTCTCCGGGAGGGTATGTCCTCCTCTGCCAAGCGCACGCCGATCAGAAGCCCCGAAGGGCGACCGCCCCGGGAAGCCCCCGAAGCCGAGGCAGGCCGCCTCGGCGCCGGCCGAGAGGTCTGGCCGGGCGGCCCGGCGGCCGACGACGTCGAGGAAGGCTCGATCGAGTCCTTTCCGGCCAGCGACCCGCCGGCCTGGATGCCGCCGACGATCCGTCTCGGACCGCCCAGGCGGGACTAGACGGGCGCGTGCCACGGGCCGCGGCCGACCCGTCCCCTGCCTGGCCGGCCGCGATCCGCCGCCCTAGCGAGGCCGGTCGCGGAAGACCTCGAGGAGCCTCGCGTGCAGGCGGCCGTTGGACACCAGGAGATCCATCGGCCGGTCGTCCGGACGCAGGGTGAGCCGCACCGGCCGGCCGCGCAGGTCGGTCGCCCGGCCGCCGGCGGCCTCGAGGATGGCGAAGGGGCCGCAGAGGTCCCACACGCCTCCCCTGAAGTCGGTCGAGTAGGTGAAGTCGGCCGAGCCCTCGGCGACGCGGCAGATCCGAAGACCGAAGGAGCCGACGCGCGTGGGGGGCGCAACGCCGAAGCGCGCCAGGTACTCCTCGCTGGCCGAGGGGCGGCGCGAGACGCTGCGCACGAGGCGGGCCCCCTCGACCGTCTCGTGCGCGCTCGCGTGAATGGGTGTCGGCGGCCGCCCCGCCTCGTGCTTCAGCGCCGGCCCTCCGGCCACCGCCGTGTAGGCCACGTCGGCCTCCGGATCGACCACGACGCCGAGGACCGGCCGCCCAGCCTCGGCCAGGCCGACCAGGACCGTGAACTCGGCGATGCCGAGGACGTAGTTGGTGGTGCCGTCGATCGGGTCGACGAACCAGATGCGCCGCGCGCCGCCGCGGTCGTCCCGGAGTTCGACCGACTCCTCCCCCACCACCGCGTCGTCGGGAAAGCGCGCGCGTAGCTGGTCGACCAGGAAGCGGTCGAGCTCCCGATCGACGGTCGTGACGAGCGAGCGGTCGGGCTTGTGCAGGATGTCGAACGGACCGGACCGGGCCGCCACGGCGCGCGCCCCGGCCTGGCGCGCGAGCGAGAGGGCGACCGCCAGCTCCTCTTCGTACATGGCGTGCAGGGTAGCAACTCGACCCGACTTGGAGTACAACGCTCCCATGTCGATCGCCGGATGGGCCACAGCCGCGGGGACGACCCGCTACCGAGATCGGCTCGCGTCGCAGGTCGCCGCGGGCCACTTCCGCGAGGCCCCGGGGCTCGACGGGGTCCTCGCCTCGTCGGTCGGCCTCGGCTCCTACCTCGGGGCCGAAACGACGGAGGACGACGAGCGCTATCGCCTCGCCACCCGGCGGGTCCTCGAACTCGGGGTGAACGTCCTCGACGCCGCCATCAACTACCGCTGCCAGCGAAGCGAGCGCGCGCTCGGTCGGGGGCTGGCCGACGCGGTGGCCGACGGCGTCGTCACGCGGGACGAGGTCGTCGTCGCCACCAAGGGCGGCTTCCTCTCCTTCGACGGCAAGCCACCGGCCGACCCGGCAGCCGACTTCGAGCGGCGATACGTGAAGCCGGGCATCGCGAGGCCCGAGGACGTCGTCGGCGGCTGCCACATCATGACGCCCCGCTACCTGCGACACGAGATCGAGACGTCCCGCCGCAACCTCGGCGTCGACACGATCGACATCTACTACGTCCACAACCCGGAAACCCAGCTTCCGGTCGTCGGCCTCGCGGAGTTCGAGCGGCGGCTCACCGCCGCCTTCGGCGCCCTGGAGGAGGCGGTGGCCGACGGTCACATCCGGGCGTACGGCACCGCCACGTGGAACGGGTACCGGCAGTCGCCCGAGAGCCGGGACTACCTCTCGCTCGAGCGCGTCCTCGCCTGCGCGCGGGCGGCGGGCGGCGACCGGCACCACTTCCGTGCGGTGCAGCTCCCCTACAACCTCGCGATGCCCGAGGCGCTGGCGCTCGAGAACCAGCCGGTCGGCGACGAGCGGACCTCGCTCCTCCTGGCGGCCGCGCACTTCGGGCTCACGGTCATGGCGAGCGCGTCGATCTACCAGGGAAACCTCGCCCGCCGCCTCCCCCCCTTCATCGCGCAGGCCCTGCCGGGCCTCTCGACCGACGCGCAGCGGGCCATCCAGTTCGTCCGCTCGACCCCCGGCATCGTGACCGCGCTCGTGGGGATGAAGAGCCTCGCGCACGTCGAGGAAAACCTCGCCGTCCTGCGCGTGCCGCCCGCGACGCAGGAGCAACTCGCCCGCCTCCTCTCCGGGGGCCGCGAACGGAGCGCTTGACTCCTCGGCGAGCACGGCGTACCTTCCGCGCATGCGGAGCCCGAAGGTCGCCGCCCTCGCCCTCGCCGTCGCGCTGGCCGGCTGTACGAGCTTCGACACCCGCGAGGTCGTCCGGACGGCCCCCGACGACCCCAGGCCGGGCGTCACGGCCCAGACCGGCCGGATCCTCAAGCGCAAGGTCGCGGTCGCCCGCTTCACCAACGAGACGAACTACGGCGCCGGCCTCTTCCGCGACGCCGCAGGCGACCGCCTCGGCAAGCAGGCCTCCGACATCCTCGTCTCCGACCTGACCCGCTCGGGCAAGTTCATCG
>DATCKS010000501.1:0-3046 GCA_036562265.1 Thermodesulfobacteriota bacterium
CTCCTGCGCCGTGCCGGTGTTGTCGATGACGATCACCTCGTTCGCCGGGTCGGTCGGGTCCGTGCCCGGCTCCGCGGCGCGCGAGAGGGTAAAGGTCGGATCGGGTGGGGTGGCCGGCGCGCTCCCGGTCGAGCCACCCCCGTCGCCGCCGCACCCGACGACCGCGAGTGCGAGCAGCCCGACAACGTATCGAATCGGCTTCGTGCGTCCTCCCATGGTGACGACCCCCTTCGTGAAGTCCGCGTGATCCGGGGAGCCGGCCCGGCTGGCCGTTCGCGTGACGGCTCGAGCCGACGCCGGAAGTCCCCGGCCACGCCGCGCTCTCTACGGCAGGAGGTCTGACACCGGCTGTCAGGCGCCGGCAGCGAGGCGGACGCGACGATCGGCGCGTCTGCGAAGGAGGTGGAAATTCGGGCCTCCGCCACGTGACGGTGAACCCGGAACGGAAGGCAGGTACTCCGGGGTGGCCCGGCCTGTCGGGCGCGCCGGGACGTCGCCTCGGAGCGACGGTGACCGGGAAGGCGAAGCCTCGTCGACGCCGCCAGGCCTGGCGCGCGGCGCGTGAGTGGACGCGTCCTCGCGGCCGCCCCTTGACACCGCGCGGCGCGGTGCGCGTAGAATGGTCTCAGATCAAGCCAGGGGAGCCCCCGCCGGGGCTGAGAGGTGCGAGGATCGCGCACTACCCTTCGAACCTGACCCGGGTCATGCCGGCGTAGGGAGGCAGACGATGGGCGCCCTGCCCAGCTCGAGAGCCGCGACTCACCCATCCGGTGGTCGCGGCTTTTGCGTTCGCGTCCCGAGCCCCGGCAGCGTTCCGGGTCGCGGAGGACGCGGATGGCACGAGTCACGACCGGCCCGTTTCCGGCTTCTCGCAAGCTCTACCTGAGCGGCGCGCTCCACCCGGGCCTGCGGGTCCCGATGCGTGCGGTTGCGCTCTCGGGGCACCCCGAAAGAACGGTCCTCCTCTACGACACCTCCGGCCCCTACACGGAGGCCGGCGCCGCGATCGACCTCGACGCGGGGCTCCCGCCGCTGCGCCTCCCCTGGATCGAGGCGCGCGGCGACGTCGAGGCCAGCCTCCGCCGGCCGGTCGCCGGGCGCATCGACGCCGCGCGGCTCCCCGCCGCGTCGCGCCGGCCCACCCTGCGCGCCCGTCCCGGCCGGCGCGCCACCCAGCTCCACTACGCGCGCCGCGGCATCGTCACCCCCGAGATGGAGTACGTCGCCGTGCGAGAGAGCGCAGGCCGCCTCGACTCGCCCATCACGCCCGAGTTCGTCCGCGAGGAGGTGGCAAGCGGCCGCGCCATCATCCCCGCCAACGTGAACCACCCCGAGAGCGAGCCGATGATCATCGGCCGGCGCTTCCGCGTGAAGGTCAACGCCAACATCGGCAACTCGGCCGTCACCTCCTCCATCGACGAGGAGGTGGACAAGATGGTCTGGGCCATCCGCTGGGGCGCCGACACGGTCATGGACCTCTCGACCGGTCGCGACATCCACGAGACGCGCGAGTGGATCCTGCGGAACTCCCCCGTCCCGGTCGGCACCGTGCCGATCTACCAGGCGCTCGAGAAGGTCGGCGGAAGGCCGGAGGAGCTGACCTGGGAGGTCTACCGGGACACGCTGATCGAGCAGGCCGAACAGGGGGTCGACTACTGCACGATCCACGCCGGGGTGCTGCTCCGCTACGTCACGCTCACCGCGCGGCGCCTGACCGGGATCGTCTCGCGCGGCGGCTCCATCATGGCGAAGTGGTGCCTCGCCCACCACGAGGAGAACTTCCTCTACACCCACTTCGACGAGATCTGCGAGATCCTCGCCGCCTACGACGTGAGCATCTCGCTCGGCGACGGGCTTCGCCCCGGCTCGATCGCCGACGCCAACGACGACGCGCAGTTCGCCGAACTCGCAACACTCGGCGAGCTGACGCGGCGGGCCTGGGCGCACGACGTCCAGGTCATGGTGGAGGGCCCCGGGCACGTCCCGATGCACCTGATCCAGGAGAACATGACGCGGCAGCTCGAGGTGTGTCACGGCGCGCCCTTCTACACCCTGGGCCCGCTCACCACCGACATCGCCCCCGGCTACGACCACATCGCGAGCGCCATCGGGGCGGCCATGATCGGCTGGCTCGGCACGGCGATGCTCTGCTACGTGACCCCCAAGGAGCACCTCGGCCTCCCCGACCGCAACGACGTCAAGGCCGGCGTGATCGCGTACCGGATCGCCGCGCACGCCGCCGACCTCGCCAAAGGGCACCCCGCCGCGCGCGAGTGGGACGACGCCCTCAGCCAGGCGCGGTTCGAGTTCCGGTGGGAGGATCAGTTCAATCTGTCGCTCGACCCCGACACCGCGCGGGCGTTCCACGACGAGACCCTCCCCGCCCCCGGCGCGAAGGTCGCCCACTTCTGCTCGATGTGCGGTCCAAAGTTCTGCTCCATGAAGATCACGCAGGAGCTTCGCGATTACGCCGCCGGCCGCGGGCTCGACACCGCATCCGCGCTCACCGTCGGGCTCGCCGAGAAGGCCGAGGAGTTCCGCCGGCAAGGCGGGGAGCTGTACCGCGTCCGTGTGGCGGCCGACGAGTCGACCGCCTGAGTGGAGAGCGGGCGAGGCCGGCGTCGCCGCCGTCGCCTTGGCCGCGGCGGCCGGGTGCCCCTCGTGCGGCGGGCTGACGACGGAGCATGGCGGGCTCCCGTCGGGCCACGTCGAGCCGGGCGAGACCGTCACCGGGGCGGTTGTCCGCTCGGCAGCGCCATGGCCAGTGGCCGCCCGGCCATGGCGCCCAGACCGGACTCTCGAACCCTTACGAGACCTGGACGCTCCTGCCTCGATACGGTCGCACGACGGCCGTCTGTGTCGGCGGTGGGCATTGCCCGTAGGGCACTGGCGGCGTCCAGGTCGACGGGCCGCTCGGCTTCTCACCCGCCTGCGTGATCCTCTCGCGCGAGGGCAGGTACAGGATCACCGCAGGAGCCTTCCGTGTAAGCAACTTGCCTCCTCAGGCCAGGTCGGCCCCACCGACCGTGCCTGAGCGGGGTCAGGC
>DATCKS010000512.1:0-14861 GCA_036562265.1 Thermodesulfobacteriota bacterium
AGCACCGGCCCCCACCTCCACTACGAGGTGCGGGTGAACGGGGTTCCGGTCAACCCCGCCAAGTACATCCTGGACTAGCGGGCGCGAAGCGCCGTCCGCCACCCGCGCGCGGCCGGCCGGCGACCGGGCGCCGCGCGGCGCCTTCTCAAGGCGGCCGGCGCGAGCGGGCAGGCGCCTCCAACGAGGGACGTCGGGGCCCGGGTGCGAAGCCCGGGCCCTTTTTCGTGCCCCGGCCCGCCTTGCGGGGCCTCCGGCCGAGCGGCTACAATTCGGGGCCTCGAACCCCAAGGAGTTTCCAGTACATGCTCGGCCTCCTCCGCAAGATCGTCGGCAGCAAGAACGATCGCGAGATCCGCCGACTCCAGCCGATGGTTGCCCGCGTGAACGAGCTGGAGCCGGCGCTCCGGGCGCTTCCCGACGACCGCCTCGCGGCGAAGACGGCCGAGTTCCGCGAGCGCGTGGCGAGGGGCGAACCGCTCGAGCAGCTCATGCCGGAGGCGTTCGCCACCGTTCGCGAGGCCTCCCGGCGGGTCCTCGGGATGCGCCACTTCGACGTGCAGCTCATCGGCGGCGCCGTCCTCCACGAGGGGAAGATCGCCGAGATGAAGACCGGCGAGGGCAAGACCCTGGTCGCGACGCTGCCGGTCTACCTGAACGCCCTCACCGGCAAGGGCGTGCACGTGGTCACGGTCAACGATTACCTGGCCCGGCGCGACTCGGAGTGGATGGGGCGCGTCTACCGCTTCCTGGGGCTCACGGTCGGCATCATCGTCCACGGCCTCACCGACGCCCAGCGCAAGGCGAGCTACGCGGCCGACGTGACGTACGGCACCAACAACGAGTTCGGCTTCGACTACCTCCGCGACAACATGAAGTGGAGCCTCGACCAGTACGTCCAGCGAGAGCTCCACTACGCGATCGTCGACGAGGTCGACTCGATCCTCATCGACGAGGCGCGGACGCCGCTCATCATCTCGGGGCCGACCGAGCAGTCCACCGAGAAGTACTACATCATCGATCGCCTCATCCCGACCCTGAAGAAGGACGAGGACTACACGATCGAGGAGAAGACCAAGAGCGTCATGCTCACCGAGGAGGGCATCGCCAAGGCGGAGCGCTTCCTCGGGGTGGACAACCTCTACGACCCGCGGCACATCGAGACGCTCCACCACGTGAACCAGGCGCTCAAGGCGCACACCCTCTTCCGGCGCGACGTGGAGTACGTCGTCAAGGACGGCGAGGTGATCATCGTCGACGAGTTCACCGGCCGCCTCATGCCGGGCCGCCGCTGGTCGGACGGGCTCCACCAGGCGATCGAGGCGAAGGAAGGGGTCAAGATCGCCAACGAGAACCAGACGCTGGCGACGATCACCTTCCAGAACTACTTCCGGATGTACGAGAAGCTCGCCGGCATGACCGGGACGGCCGAGACCGAGGCGGCCGAGTTCGCGAAGATCTACGACCTCGACGTGGTCGTGATCCCGACGAACAAGCCGATGATCCGGGAGGACCGGAGCGACCTGGTCTACAAGACGGCGCGCGAGAAGTACAAGGCGGTGGTCGAGGAGATCAAGGCGCTGCACAAGACCGGCCGCCCCGTGCTCGTCGGCACCATCTCGATCGAGAAGAGCGAGCTGCTCTCCGGGCTCCTCAAGCGGCAGGGCATCCCCCACAACGTCCTCAACGCGAAGCACCACGAGCGCGAGGCCGAGATCGTCGCGCAGGCCGGCAAGAAGGGGGCCGTGACGATCTCCACCAACATGGCGGGGCGCGGCACCGACATCCTCCTCGGCGGCAACCCCGAGTTCCTGGCGAAGGAGGCGCTGCGCAAGGAGGGGCTCGACCCGGCGACGGTGCCGCCGGAGGTGTTCCAGCGCAAGCTCGAGGAGATCAAGCGGCAGACCGACGCGGAGCACGACGAGGTCGTCAAGCTCGGGGGGCTCCACATCATCGGCACCGAGCGGCACGAGTCGCGGCGCATCGACAACCAGCTGCGCGGCCGCGCCGGCCGCCAGGGCGACCCCGGCTCCTCGCAGTTCTACCTGTCGCTCGAGGACGATCTGCTGCGCATCTTCGGCTCCGACCGGATCAAGTCGATCATGGGGCGGCTCGGCCTCGAGGAGGACCAGCCGATCGAGCACCCGCTCCTCACGCGGGCCATCGAGAACGCCCAGAAGAAGGTCGAGGCGCACAACTTCGAGATCCGCAAGCACCTCCTCGAGTACGACGACGTCATGAACAAGCAGCGCGAGGTGATCTACACCCGCCGCCGGGAGATCCTCGCCGCCGAAGACATCAAGGAGGACGTCCTCGAGATCGTCGAGGAGCTGGCCGAGCGGCTCGCCGAGCAGTTCGCCGAGGACGACCGGTCGCCGGAGAGCTGGGACCTCGCCGCCTTCAAGGAGGCGTTCGAGAAGCAGTTCGGGCGGGCCCCCGAGTTGCCGGAGGACGCGAGCGAGCTGACGCGCGCCGCGCTCGTCGAGCGGGCCCGCGAGGCGGCGGTGGCGGCGTACGAGGCCAAGGAGCGGGAGCTCACGCCGCCCGTCATGCGGTTCCTCGAGCGCCAGGTCTTCCTGTCGGTCATCGACTCCCTCTGGAAGGACCACCTCCTCAACATGGACCAGCTCAAGGAGGGGATCGGGCTGCGCGGCTACGGGCAGCGCGACCCGCTGCGGGAGTACCAGCGGGAGGCCTACGACCTCTTCGAGGAGATGTTCGAGACCATCAAGCTCGACACCGTCGAGCGGCTCATGCACGTGCAGATCGCCCGCGAGGAGCCGGCGCCGGTGTCCGCGCGGCGCCTCGAGCCGGCGGCGGCCAGGGCGCCGGCGGCGTTCCCCGCGGCCGACGCGGGACGTCCGCTGGCCCCGTCGGCGGCGATGCCCCGCCAGGCGCCGCTCGCGCCGCCCAACGGCGGCGCCGCCGCGCTCGTGTACAACCGCAGCGACGCGCCGCCCGCGCCGGCCCGGCGGGAGGTGAAGAAGGTCGGCCGCAACGACCCCTGCCCGTGCGGGAGCGGGAAGAAGTACAAGAAGTGCCACGGGCAGTAGGCAGACGGCCAGGAGGATGCGAGGCTCGACCGTCCGGCCCGCGTATTTGAAAGTTCGCGATCGTCGAGGTATAAGGCCCGAATGCAGTAAATACGCACGCCCTCGGCCGTATACCCCTTCGGTGCCCTACCCCCTCCACGAGACCGAGACGCGCAAGGGACCCGCCGGCGAGGCTGGCGGCGCCCACGAAGCTCGCGGTCAGTCGTGCCCGGTCGCGGACCGGCAGGAGGCGAGGCGGGGTCTCGGGGGTCCCGGGATGGACCCGGGCGGTCCGGGCGGACGACCAACCGACAGGAGCCACACGTGTCCGCTCTCACCGTGAAGGAGCTGCTGGAGGCCGGGGTTCACTTCGGCCACCAGACGAAGCGCTGGAACCCGAAGATGAAGCCGTACATCTTCGGGGCGCGCAACGGCATCTACATCATCGACCTGCAGAAGACCGTCCGCATGTACCGCGAGGCGTACGCCTTCGTGCGCGACACCGTGGCGCGCGGTGAGACGGTGCTCTTCGTGGGGACCAAGAAGCAGGCGCAGGAGCCGATCGCCGAGGAGGCGAAGCGCTGCGGGATGTACTACGTGAACTCGCGCTGGCTCGGCGGCATGCTGACCAACTTCTCGACCATCAAGAAGTCGATCGACCGGCTCCGCAAGCTCGAGCAGATGCGCGAGGAAGGGACGTACGACGTCCTGCCCAAGAAGGAGGTCGCGGCTCTCGAGCGCGAGCGCGAGAAGCTCGAGCGCTCGCTCGGCGGCATCAAGGACATGACCCGGCTGCCGGGCTGCGTGTTCATCATCGACACGCGCAAGGAGAAGATCGCCGTCGGCGAGGCCAAGCGGCTCGGCATCCCGACCGTGGCGGTCGTCGACACCAACTGCGACCCCGACGAGATCGATTACGTCATCCCCGGCAACGACGACGCCATCCGGGCCATCAAGCTCTTCACCTCGAAGATCGCCGATGCGGTGATCGAGGGGAAGGTCCTCTTCGAGGAGCAGGCACGTGCGGCCGGCGGCCCCCGCGGCCGGCGCGACCAGGACGCCGCGGCCGAGCTGGCGGCGATCGCCGAGAAGGAGGCGGGCGAGCGCGAGGGACGGGGCGGCCGCGGGCGCCGCGGCGGGCAGACCCGCGACGCCGAGGGCGAGAAGCCGTCGGCCGCGGCGGCCGGAGAGTAGCATGGCGGACGTACCGGCGGCGCTGGTCAAGCAGCTGCGGGAGAAGACCGGCGCCGGGTTCATGGATTGCAAGAAGGCGCTCGCCGAGAGCGGCGGTGACCTCGAGCAGGCGATCGACTACCTCAGGAAGAAGGGCCTTGCCGGGGCGGCCAAGAAGGCCGGCCGCGAGGCGTCCGAGGGGTTGATCGGCACGGCGCTCGTCGACGGGGGCCGGGCCGGTGCGCTGGTCGAGGTGAACTGCGAGACCGACTTCGTCGCGCGGACCCCCGACTTCAAGGCGTTCGTCGACGAGGTCGCCGGCTGGGTCGCCCGCACGCCGCAGGGCGACGCGACGTTCGCGGCGCAGTGGGGGGATCGGCTCACCGAGCTCATCGCCAAGCTGGGCGAGAACATGGTGCTCCGCCGCGCGGTCCGGTTCGCCGTCGACGGCCGGGGGCTCATCGGCGAGTACAGCCACGCGGGGGGCAAGCTCGGCGCCCTGGTGGAACTCGAGGTCACCGGGGCCGACCCGGCGCGCTTCGCGGGGCTCGCCCACGACCTCGCGATGCACGTCGTGGCCTCGAACCCGAGCTACGTCCGGCGCGAGGAGGTCCCGGCCGACGTCATCGCCCGCGAGCGGGAGATCTACGCGGCCCAGGCGAAGGAGACCGGCAAGCCGGAGAAGGTCGTCGAGCGAATCGTCGAGGGCAAGCTCGAGAAGTTCTACGCGGACGCGTGCCTGCTCGAGCAGGCCTTCGCCATCGACAGCGAGAAGACGGTGGAGGAGGTCCTCAAGGCGCGGGGCGCGGAGGCCGGCGGCAGCGTCAGCGTCCGGCGCTTCGCCCGGTTCCAGCTCGGCGAGGCCGGCAAGGCGGCCGAAGGCCAGAGCGCCTAGCGCGAGGAGGGCGGGTGGCGGCGGAGGACGACGGCGCAAGGCCCCGCTACAAGCGGATCCTGCTCAAGCTCTCGGGCGAGGCCCTGGCCGGACGCGAGGGCTACGGGATCGACGAGTCGGTCCTGCGAACCATCGCGGCCGAGGTGAAGGAGGTCCACGACCTCGGCGTCGAGATCGCCATCGTCATCGGCGGCGGCAACATCTTCCGTGGCATCGCCGCGTCGGCGCGCGGCACCGACCGCGCGTCGGCCGACTACATGGGCATGCTCGCCACGGTCATCAACGCCCTCGCGCTGCAGGACGCGCTCGAGAAGATCGGCGTCGACACCCGCGTCCAGTCGGCCATCGGGATGCAGGCGGTGGCCGAGCCGTACATCCGGCGGCGCGCGACCCGCCACCTCGAGAAGGGGCGGGTCGTCATCTTCGCGGCGGGCACCGGCAACCCGTACTTCACGACCGACACCGCCGCCGCGCTCAGGGCCATGGAGATCAACGCCGAGGTGATCCTCAAGGCCACCAAGGTCGACGGCGTGTACGACGCCGATCCGATGAAGGACCGGAACGCCCGGAAGTTCGACGAGCTGACCTACATCGACGCCCTCCGCCTCAACCTCAAGGTGATGGACGCGACGTCCATCTCCCTCTGCATGGACAACAACATGCCGATCGTGGTCTTCGACCTGACCGGGCCGGGGAACATCCGGCGCGTCGTGACCGGGGAGCGGATCGGTACGGTCGTACGGGGGTAGGTCATGGTCAACGACGTCCTCGCCGACCTCAGGAAGAGCTGCGAGAAGGCGCTCGAGGCGCTGCGCAAGGAGTTCGCGACGGTGCGCACGGGGCGCGCGTCGCTGTCGCTCCTCGACCACGTCCGGGTCGACTACTACGGTTCGCAGATGCCGATCAACCAGGTCGCGACGATGCGGGTCGCCGATGCGCGGCTGATCGTCATCGAGCCCTGGGACCAGAAGGCGCTGCCGGAGATCGAGAAGGCCATCCAGAAGTCGGGGCTCGGCCTCACGCCGGCGAACGACGGCAAGCTGATCCGCCTGCCGGTGCCGCCCCTGACCGAGGAGCGCCGCCGGGAGCTGGTCAAGGTCCTGCACCGGATGGCCGAGACCGGCCGCGTGGCGATCCGCAACGCTCGGCACGAGGCGCTCGACATGCTGAAGGACCTCGAGAAGGAGAAGGCCATCTCCGAGGACGAGCACCGAAGGGGGCGCGACGAGGTGCAGAAGGTGGTCGACCTCTACACGAGCCGCATCGCCGAGACGCTCGCGGCCAAAGAAAAGGAGCTGATGGAGGTCTGATGGACGTTCAGCTCGACCCGAGCCGCCTGCCGCGCCACCTGGCCATCATCATGGACGGCAACGGCCGGTGGGCCACGGCGCGGGCGCTCTCCCGGATCCACGGCCACCAGCGGGGACTCGAGGCGGCCAAGGAGGTCATCCGGACCTCGCGAGAGCTCGGGATCCCGGTCCTCACCCTGTTCGCCTTCTCGTCGGAGAACTGGCGCCGGCCGCCGGAGGAGGTGACGGCCCTCATGGACCTCCTCCGCATCCACCTGCGCGAGCAGCTCTCGGAGCTCCTCGAGCACAACATCCGCCTGACCGCGATCGGGCGGCTCGGCGACCTGCCGCCCGACGTCCGGGAGATCCTCGAGGAGGTGGTCGAGCGGACGAAGGGCAACGACGGCATGATCCTCAACGTCGCCCTCTCCTACGGCGGCCGCTCGGAGATCGTCCATGCGGTCCGGCGGCTCGTGGCCGACCTGGCCCAGGGGGGGCGGCTGTCCGAGCCGTCGGTCATCACCGAGGAGCTGCTCTCGGCGTACCTCGACACGGCCGGCCTGCCCGATCCGGACTTCCTCGTGCGCACGAGCGGCGAGTTCCGGCTCTCGAACTTCCTCCTCTGGCAGCTCGCCTACACGGAGATCTACGTCACGCCCACGCTCTGGCCCGACTTCCGCCGGGCCGACCTCATCGAGGCGCTCGCCGACTTCCAGCGCCGCGAGCGTCGATTCGGCCAGACGAGCCAGCAGCTCGCGGGCGACCTGGCCGCCTCGCCCCGGTAGCCGCGGGGCGCTCGGGCGTGCATCGCCAGCGCGTCGTCGTCGCCCTGATCGGCCTGCCGCTCCTCCTGGCGGTGCTGTTCCTGGCGCCGCTCTGGGCGTTCGGCTGCGCCGTCGCGGTCGCGGCGGCCGGCGTGCAGGTGGAGTTCTACCGGCTCCATGCCGCGCGGCTCGCGACGGCCGAGTGGCGCGCCGCGGTGCTTTTCGGCCTCGTCACGAGCCTTGCCGCCGTCACCGGGGAGCCGGCGGCGGTCCTGGCGATGCTGATCGCGTCCGCCTTCGCCGTCTTCCTCTACGCGCTCTTCCGGCCGGAGGCGATGCGGACGGCGGCCGAGCGGGTGGGGCTGCTCGTGCTCGGCCTCGTCTACGGCCCCGTGCTGCTGTCCCACACCGTGCTCGCCCGCGCGCTGCCGGACGACCTCGGCGTCGGGACGGTGCTCTTCGCCCTGGCGGCGGCGTGGGGCGGCGACACCGCGGCCTATTACGGCGGCAAGTCGTTCGGCCGGCGCAAGCTCTACCCCGCCGTGAGCCCCGGGAAGACCTGGGAAGGGGCGGTGGCGGGGCTTGCCGGCACGGTCGTCGCCGCGCTGCTCGTCCGCGCCTGGCTCCTGCCGGACCTCCCGGTCCGCCACGCCCTCCTCCTCGGCGCCGTCGCCGCGGTGGTGGGCCAGCTCGGGGACCTCTGCGAGTCGCTCCTCAAGCGGGGCGCCGGCGTCAAGGACTCGGGCGGCCTCCTCCCGGGCCACGGCGGCCTCCTCGACCGCCTCGACTCGTTCCTCTTCGTGGTCCCGCTCGTCTACTATTACGTGCGGGTTCTGGAGGTGGCATGAGCCGCCTCCGAGGCGAGGAAGGTATACCGTGACGAGCCCGCGCTCCGCACCCACTCGCAAGCGTCTCGCCCTGCTCGGCTCCACCGGGTCGATCGGCGTGAACACGCTCGACATCGTCGCGACCTTCCCCGAGCGCTTCTCGGTCGTCGCGATGGCCGCGGGGCAGCGCGTCGAGCTGCTCGCCGAGCAGGTGTGCCGGTTCCGCCCCCGCCTGGTCTCGGTGCGCGACGCCGCCGCGGCGGCGGCGCTCGAGGCCCGGCTGCCGGCCGGGCTCGACGTGGAGGTCCGCTGGGGCACCGAGGGGGCGGTGGCGGTGGCCACGCACGAGGCGGCCGACCTGGTCGTCTCGGCGATCGTCGGCGCCGCCGGCCTCGAGCCGACCTACGCCGCCATCCGGGCCGGCAAGTCGGTGGCGGTGGCCAACAAGGAGCCGCTCGTCATGGCGGGCGCCCTCGTGATGGGGGAGGCGGCGCGCCAGGGGGTGCAGGTCTTCCCCATCGACAGCGAGCACTCGGCCATCTTCCAGTCGCTCGCCGGCCACCGGAAAGCCGACGTCCGGCGCCTCATCCTCACCGCCTCGGGCGGGCCGTTCCTGAACGTGCCGCGCGAGCGCCTGGCCCACGTGACCGTCGCCGAGGCGCTGAACCACCCCAACTGGCGCATGGGGCCCAAGATCACCATCGACTCGGCGACCCTCATGAACAAGGGGCTCGAGGTGATCGAGGCGTCGTGGCTCTTCGGCATCGAGCCCTCGCGCATCGCCATCCACGTCCACCCGCAGTCGATCGTGCACGCCATGGTCGAGTACATCGACGGCGCGGTCGTGGCCCAGATGGGGGTGCCCGACATGCGCGGGCCGATCGCCTACGCCCTGGCCTACCCGGACCGGCTGCCGGTGCCGCTGCCGCCGCTCGACCTCTGCGCGCTCGCCGGCCTCACGTTCCTGCCGCCCGACCACGAGCGGTTCCCGGCCGTGAACCTGGCCTACCGGGCCGCCCGGGTCGGCGGGACGCTGCCGGCGGTGCTGAACGCCGCCAACGAGGTGGCCGTGGCCGCCTTCCTCGAGGGCCGCCTCCCCTTTGCCGGGATCCCGGCGGTCATCGAGCGGGCGATGGACCTGCACGTCCCCCGCCCGATCGAGACGCTCGAGGACGTCCTTGCCGCCGACGCCGACGGCCGCCGCCTGGCCGAGGAGCAGCTCGCCGGGCTCGCCCCCTCCGGGCCGCCGTCCCCGATCCGGGCGGCGACGTAGCTCGCCGCGCCCATCGCCCCCGGGTGGGGAGGGCCGGCCGGTGCCCGGCGGATGGGGCCCCGCCGGCAAAGGGGACCGGGTGACGGCGGCGCGCCGTTGGTGGTAGACTCCTGCTCCTTTGGACCCGGAGGGACCAGTGCCCGAGTTCATGGCCGCAATCAGCGTCGGCGCCGTCGGCGGGGTGCTCGAGAAGCTCCTCCTCATCGTCTTCGTCCTGGGCGTCCTCATCTTCGTGCACGAACTCGGACACTTCCTCTTCGCCAAGTGGTCCGGCGTCGGGGTCCTCAAGTTCTCGCTCGGCTTCGGGCCCACCCTCTTCGGCCGGCGGATCGGGGAAACCGAGTACGTCGTGTCGCTCATCCCGCTCGGCGGCTACGTGAAGATGGTCGGGGAGGGGGACGGGCCGGGGCAGGGCGGGGCGGAGTTCTCCGAGGCCGACCGGCATCGCGCGTTCGCCGTCCAGTCGGTCTGGAAGCGGTTCCTCATCGTCTTCGCCGGTCCCGGCTTCAACCTCCTCACGGCGGTCGTGCTCCTCACGGTGGCCGCCGCGGTCTTCGGGCTGCCGATTCCCACCGATCGGCCGATCGTCGGCGAGGTCGTGGAGACGCGGCCGCCGGAGGCCCCGTCGCCGGCGCAGGCGGCCGGCCTGCGGTCGGGCGACCGCGTCGTCAGCGTGAACGGCGCTCCGGTGGCCTCGTGGGAGGAGATGGCGAAGGCCATCAACGCCAGCGGCGGGCAGCCGATCGCGCTCGTCGTCGCGCGGGAGGGAGAGGGGGAGCTGACCCTCACGGTGCAGCCGCGCGAGGAGGTCGTGCGCGACATCTTCGGCGAGCCGATCGCCGGCGGGGAGCGGCGCTACGTCATCGGCATCCGTCCGGCGCCGGAGTACCAGGAGGTCTCGCTCCTCCAGTCGGTGCAGGTCGGCGCGATCGAGGCCTGGCGGATGACGGCGCTGACGGTCGAGGCGCTCGTCCGCCTCGTACAGGGCCGCATCTCGGCGAGCACCATCGGCGGGCCGCTGCTCATCGGCGAGCAGACCATCCGGCACGCGGAGCAGGGGGCCGTGGCGCTCCTGCGCTTCATGGCGCTCCTCAGCGTCAACCTCGGCGTCCTCAACCTCCTGCCGGTGCCGGTCCTCGACGGCGGGCACCTCCTCTTCTTCGTCGTCGAGATGGTCACGCGACGGCCGGTCTCGCTCAGGACGCGCGAGATCGCGCAGCACGTCGGCCTCATGATGCTGCTCCTGCTCATGGGGTTCGCCATCTTCAACGACATCCGGCGCTGGCTCTAGGCGAGCGGCGACCCGGCCGCGCCGTGAAGGTCCTCGGCATCGACACCTCCACGCCCCGGGCGGCCATCGCGCTGACCGACGGCGACACGCTCGTGGCCGAGGCGCGCCTGCCGGCGAGGCGCGGCGAGGCCGAGCGGCTCCTGCCGGCCATCGACCGGCTCCTGTCCGACGCGCAGGTGGGGCTCGCCGAGCTTTCCGGCCTCGGCGTCGCGATCGGCCCGGGCTCGTTCACCGGCCTTCGGATCGGGCTGGCGACCGTCAAGGGACTCGCCCTGGGGGCCGGGCTGCGCGTGGTGGGGATCCCGAGCCTCGACGCCCTCGCGTGGCAGGTCCCCTGGGCGCTCCTCCCCGTCGTCCCGCTCCTCGACGCGCGGCGGGGCGAGGTCTACGGCGCCAGGTTCGAGCCTGGGGCGGGCGGCGCCCTCGCGCGCGTCACCGAGGACGCGGCGCTCGACCTCGAGGGGCTGGCGGCCCTGGTGGGGGACGGGCCGGCGCTGCTCGTCGGGCCGGGAGCCGATGCCTGGCGCGAGGCGGTGACGGCCCGCCTCGGGCTGCGCGCCCGCTTCGTCCCCCCCGAACTGGTCGGCCCGCGCGGCCTCGCCGTCGCGCGGCTCGCGGCCGCCCGCCTGGCCGCCGGCGAGGCCGACCCGGTCGATCGTCTGGTGCCGCGCTACGTGCGGGGGTTCGGGCGCGAGGCGTCCTGACGCCCGAGCGGCCGCGACCCGGGGAGGGCGGACGGCCGGCTCGCGCAGCGGGCGGGCCCCCGGCTGCCATGGACTCGGCATGCTATCATGCACGGGCGTGCTCCCCCCGCGTCCCCTCCGCGTTGACAACGCCGTGTGCCGGACGTATGCTCCCGCGAAAGGGGTCGCGCACCTCGAGGGCGGCGGCCCGCGCCGCCGCTTCCCTCCTGTCTTTCGGGGGAACGTTCATGACCGAAAGAGAAGCCATCGTTGCGCGTCTGGCCCAGGAGAACGAGGAGTTCGCCCGGATGGTACGCGAGCACGCCGAACTCGACCGGCAGGTAGCCGAGCTCGAGCGTCGCGTACACCTGTCCACCGACGAGGAGCTGGAACTCAAGCGGATCAAGAAGCTCAAGCTCGCCGGCAAGGACCGGATCGAGGCGATGCTAGCGGCATACAGATAGCCCACGGGCCGAACGCAGCCCGGGCCACTCTGAGGCGACTCGGGCGGCTTCGGGGGGCGCAGTCGGCCCCCCGCTAACGAAGCCGCCTCCGGGTCGCCTTTTCGTTTGGCTCTTGGACTGGCATCGATGGCCAGCATGCAGGCCGGAGAGGTTGGTCGACTCCGGCCCCGGGTTGGGAGGCCTACGCAGGTCGCCATGAAGAAGACGGGCGCGCAGATCTTCCTCGAATCCCTCGTGCGCGAGGGTGTGGACACGCTGTTCGGGTACCCCGGCGGCGTCGTCCTCGCGATCTACGACAAGCTCCGACAGTACCCCCAGTTGAAGCACTACCTCTGCCGCCACGAGCAGGCCGCGGTCCACATGGCCGACGGGTACGCGCGGTCCACCGCCAAGGTCGGAGTCTGTCTCGCCACGTCAGGGCCGGGCGCGACGAACACGGTCACGGGCCTCGTCACCGCCCTCATGGACTCGATCCCCATCGTCTGCTTCACCGGGCAGGTGCCGACCAATCTGATCGGCAACGACGCCTTCCAGGAGGCCGACATCGTCGGGATCAGCCGGCCGGCGACCAAGCACAACTACCTCGTCAAGGACGTGAAGGACCTCGCGCGGATCATCCGCGAGGCCTTCTACATCGCGAGGACGGGGCGGCCCGGTCCGGTGCTCGTCGACATCCCGAAGGACGTCATCATGGACACGGCCGAGTTCGAGTGGCCGCAGACGGTCAGCCTGCGAGGCTACCAGCCGACCGTCAACGGCCACATGGGCCAGATCCACAAGGCGTTCGAACGGATCCTCAGGTCGGAGCGGCCGGTGATCCTCGCCGGCGGGGGCATCGTCTGGGCCGAGGCGTCGCAGGAACTGCAGGCGTTCAGCCAGCGGCTCAAGATCCCGGTCATCACGACCCTCATGGGGCTCGGCGTCTACCCGTCGCCGCACCCGCTCAACCTCGACATGCCGGGGATGCACGGCACGTACGAGGCCAACATGGCGCTCCAGACCGCCGACGTCATCGTCGGCCTCGGGGCGCGCTTCGACGACCGCGTCACCGGCAAGCTCGACCGCTTCGCGCCGAAGGCCGACATCATCCACGTGGACATCGACCCGGCGTGCATCGGCAAGAACGTGCCGACGATGATCCCCATCGTGGGCGACCTGAAGGACGTCCTCACGAAGCTGAACGACCTCGCGAAGGACGACCCGCGCAGCGCGGCGTTCGCCAGGAGCCACGACGCCTGGATCGAGCAGCTCCACACCTGGCGGAAGAACCACCCGCTCTTCTACAAACCGAAGCCGGGCGTCATCAAGCCGCAGTACGTCATCGAGAAGATCTACGAACTCACGCGCGGCGAGGCGATCATCACGACCGAGGTCGGCCAGCACCAGATGTGGGCGGCGCAGTTCTACCACTTCTCGAAGCCGCGCCGCTGGATCACCTCGGGCGGCCTCGGCACCATGGGCTACGGCTTCCCCGCGGCGATCGGCGCGCAGATCGCGCACCCGGACCGGACCGTCATCGACATCGCGGGCGACGGCTCCATCCAGATGAACATCCAGGAGCTGGCGATGGCGGCCGAGTACAGGCTCCCGGTCAAGATCGCCATCCTCAACAACGACTGCCTGGGGATGGTGCGCCAGTGGCAGGAGCTGTTCTACGAGAAGAACTACTCCGAGGTGATGATGGGCGGGCTGCCCGACTACGTGAAGCTCGCCGAGGCGTACGGCTGCGTCGGGCTCAGGGCCACGAAGCCCGAGGAGGTCGTCCCGGTCCTCAAGGAGGCGCTCTCGGTTCCGAAGTGCGTCGTCATGGACTTCGTGGTGGACCAGGAGGAGAACGTCTACCCGATGGTGGCCGCGGGCAAGGCGCTCGACGAGATGCTCCTCCTCGAGGCCTAGGGACGGACCCGAGCATGCGCCACACGCTGTCCGTCCTGGTCGAGAACGAGTTCGGCGTCCTCGCGCGGATCGCCGGCATGTTCAGCGCCCGGGGCTACAACATCGAGAGCCTGACCGTCGCGGAGACGCTCGATCCGACGGTTTCCCGGATGACCATCATCACCCGGGGGAGCGACCAGATCATCGAGCAGATCACGAAGCAGCTCCACCGCCTCGTGAACGTCCTCAAGGTCGTGGACGTGACCGAGGAGGGGGACCACATCACGCGCGAGCTGGTCCTCATCAAGGTGAACGCCGACGGCGAGGCGCGGGCCGAGGTGCTGCGCCTCGTGGAGATCTTCCGCGGGCGCGTCGTCGACGTCTCGCCCCGGACGCTCACCGTCGAGGTCACCGGAACCGAGGACAAGATCAAGGCCATCATCGACCTCATGATGCCGCTCGGCATCAAGGAGATCGCCCGCTCCGGCCAGGTGGCCATGGCGCGGGGAGCGAAGACGCTGGGCGGAGAGCGGAAGCCCGCCCGGACGGAGGGGTAAGGGAAGGGCGATGCCGCTGACCATCTACTACGACAAGGACGCGAACCCGGCGAAGCTCAAGGGCAAGAAGATCGCCATCATCGGCTACGGCAGCCAGGGCCACGCGCACGCGAACAACCTGAAGGACTCCGGCTACGACGTCGTCGTCGGGCTCAAGAAGGGCGGCGAGTCGTGGAGCAAGGCCGAGCGGGCCGGCCAGAAGGTCATGACCGTGGCCGAGGCGGCGCGGGTGGCCGACGTGATGATGATCGCGGCGCCGGACGAGCACCACCCGCAGATCTACTACGAGGAGATCGAGCCGAACGCCAAGCCGGGCCTCTACCTCGGCTTCGCCCACGGCTTCAACATCCACTACGGGCAGATCCGGCCGCCGAAGACGATGAACGTCTTCATGATCGCGCCGAAGGGGCCGGGGCACCTGCTCCGCCACGAGTTCACCAAGGGCGCCGGCATCCCGTCGCTCCTCGCGGTCCACCAGGACCCGGCCGGCGACACGCGCGAGGTCGCGCTCGCGTACGGCTGCGGGCTCGGCTCGGGCAAGGCGGGCATCATCGAGACGACGTTCCGCGAGGAGACCGAGACCGACCTCTTCGGCGAGCAGACGGTCCTCTGCGGCGGCATCTCGGCCCTGGTGACGGCCGCCTACGAGACGCTCGTGGAGGCCGGGTACGCGCCCGAGATGGCCTACTTCGAGTGCCTGCACGAGCTCAAGCTCATCGTCGACCTCATGTACGAGGGCGG
>DATCKS010000174.1:0-6562 GCA_036562265.1 Thermodesulfobacteriota bacterium
GCGTGGCGGCCAACGTCCTGGCGCTCGTCGGCATCACGGCCGGGACGTTCTACCAGAAGCGCTT
The DNA here is from genome assembly GCA_036562265.1 of Thermodesulfobacteriota bacterium. Classification (GTDB taxonomy): domain Bacteria; phylum DASVDK01; class DASVDK01; order DASVDK01; family DASVDK01; genus DASVDK01. Next base: position 65 of record DATCKS010000174.1, read on the forward strand.
CGGCGGGCAGGTCGACATGCGCGCGGGCAACGCGGTCCAGTTCGGTGCAGCCGCCCTCGTCACGGCCCCGATCGCCCTCGCCGCCGGCGAGGAGCCGATCCGCTGGACGGCGGTCTTCGCGTTCGCCGTCGGCTGGTCCGTCGTCGTGCTCTCCCTCGGCGCCGTGTCGCTCCTCTACTACCTCATCCGGCGGGGGAGCGCCGCCCGCGTGTCGAGCCTGATCTACCTCACGCCGCCCACGACGGCCGTCATGGCCTACGCCGTCTTCGGCGAGACCCTGACGCCGCTCGCCCTGCTCGGCATGGCGCTCGCCGTGGCGGGGGTGGCCGTCGTCTACGCACGACGAAGCTGACGCCGGCCTCCCCCGCTGGTAGGATCGTATGGAAGCGCCCGCCCCCGGCGCCGCTCCCGGCCCGGGGAGAAGACGGGCGCGCCCATGGAGGGACTCATGCGGATCCGGTTCGGGGCGCTCGCGCTGGCGCTCCTCGTCGGTCTCGTGGCCGGACGGCCCGCCCTCGCCGCGGACAGGCTGGCCGAGGTGAAGCAGAAGGGGAAGCTCGTCGTCGGCTTCGAGGGGACCTACCCGCCCTACAACTTCAAGGACCAGGACGGGACGTTCAAGGGCTACGACGTCGACGTCGCCAACGCCATCGCGGAGAAGCTCGGCGTGAAGGCGGAGTTCGTGGCGACCGAGTGGGCCGGCATCATCGCGGGCCTCCTCTCGGATCGCTACGACGTCATCATCGCGCAGATGACGGTGAACGAGGAGCGCAAGAAGCAGGTCGACTTCTCGGAGCCCTACACGATCTACGGGCCGATGCTGATCGTCCACAAGGACAACACGACGATCCGGTCCTACAAGGACCTCGACGGCAAGACGCTCGGCGTCACGCTCGGCACCAACTTCGAGAAGCGGGCCAACGGCTGGAGGCAGGAAGGGATCAAGGTCGAGGTCCGGACCTATCCCGGGATGAACGAGTACCTGAGCGACCTGGCGGCGAAGCGGATCGACGCCGCCATGACCGACGCCGTGGCGCCGGCGATCGCCATCCGGGAGAAGAACCTCCCCCTCAAGCAGGTCGGCGGCCCGATCGAGCGCGAGGTCCAGGCGATCGCGGTGAAGAAGGGCAACCCCGAGCTGCTCGCCGCGATCAACAAGGCGCTCGGGGAGATGAAGGCCGACGGGTCGCTGCGCGCCATGTCGCTCAAGTGGTTCGGCATCGACGTGACGAAGTAGCGGGCGGGGCGGCCACGAGAGCCGCGGCCCGGAGCGCCGCCGCGCCGTGACGGCGATCGGCGAGGTGCTGTCGAGCTGGCTCCGCTACCTGCCGGAGCTGCTCGCGGGGTTGCGGCTCTCCGTCACCCTCACGCTCGTGTCGATGGCGCTCGGGCTCGTCTGCGGCTTCGTCGCGGCCGTGGCCCGGGGGAGCGGTAGCCGCCTCGTCCGGGCGCCGTTCGACCTCTACGTGTCGTTCTTCCGCGGCACGCCGCTCCTCGTGCAGGTCTTCCTCGTCTACTACGGCCTTCCGCAGTTCGGCATCACCCTCGACCCGATCCCGTCGGCCATCGTCGTCTTCACGCTCAACGCGGGCGCGTACCTGTCGGAGACGATCCGCGGCGCGTTCTTCGCCGTCCCGCACGGCCAGCGGGAGGCGGCGCTCTCGACCGGCCTCTCCACGGGGCAGATGCTCTGGTACGTGGTGGTGCCGCAGGCGCTGCGGGTCGCCATCCCCCCCATCGGCAACACGTTCGTCTCCCTGCTCAAGGACACGTCGCTGGCCGCCGTGATCACGATCGTCGAGCTGATGCGGGCGGGGATGCTCATCTACGCGCGCACGTTCGACCCGTTCACGGTCCTCATCGAGGTCGCGCTGATCTACTGGGTCGTCACCGTGCTGATCGTGCGGGCCCTGCGCGCCTACGAGCGGCGGCTCGGGAAGGCCTACGCCCGCTAGCCGGGCGCAAGCCCGAGCAGGAGGGCGGCCACCGCGGACTCCGCGGCCGGCGGATCGGGCAGGTGACGGACGCCCGCGACGTCCGGCGCGCCGGCCAGCCCGAACACCGGCTTGCCGAACTGGAGGGCGAAGGCGATCTCGGCGAGCGTGCCGTAGCCGCCGCCCACGGCGACCATGCAGAGGCCGCCGCGGGCGATGAGGGCGTTGCGCGCGACGCCGATGCCGGTGGCGATGGGAATCGTCACGTAGGGGTTGGCGTGCCGGGTGTCGTCGTCGGGGAGGAGGCCGACGCTGACGCCGCCAGCCGCCGCCGCGCCCCGGCAGACGGCCTCCATCACCCCCTCGCGCCCTCCGCAGAGGACGACCAGGCCGAGGCGCGCGAGGCGGGCCCCGAGGTCCTCGGCGGCGGCGCGCTGGTCGGGCGTGGCCTCGCGGGGCCCCACGACCGCCACCGGGAGCCGGCAGGCGTGCCCGCTCTCCCGCTGGAGCCAGCGGGCCGCCTCGACCGGCTCCACCTGTACGCCGGCCGGCGCGCCGCCGCCGGCGCGCCAGGCGCGGGCGGCAGGGTCGAACGTGCGGCCGTCGTCGGTCGCCAGGCGGCCGGCGGCCCGGTCAAGCCAGAGTGGCATCGGTGGCTTCCTTCCGGCGGGCCGCGAACGTCTCGCCCGCCGCCATGACGAGCGAGCAGATCGCGAGGAGGACGAGCGAGAGCGCCGCCGCGGACGGGAAGTCGCTTCCGGCGTCCGAGACCTTGCTGTAGAGGAGGAGCGGCAGGATGTTCACCTGCGTGCCGACGAGCGCGAGCGCCGTCCCGTACGCCCCGATCGCGACCGCGGCCGTGAGGCAGAACGCCACCACGGCCGAGGGGAGCACCTGCGGGAGGAGCACGTCCGCGAGCGCCCTCGGGCGGGTCGCGCCGAGCGACTCCGCGGCGAGGAGCTGGCGCTCGTCGAAGTTCACGAAGACGGGCAGGAGGAGGAGCACGACCCGCGGCACGAGGTAGTACGTGTAGGCGACCGCGAGCCCGGCCGGGCCGTAGATGAGCCCCGCGAACCAGCCCGGATCGACCCCCACCTCGGCGAGGAGCAGCGTCACGAACCCCGCGCGGCCGAAGGCGAGGATGAAGCCGTAGGCGACGATGAGCCCCGAGAAGGTGAGGGGCAGCGAGATGCAGAAGACGAGCCCCGCCCGGACGCGCTCGTCGAGCCGCGCGAGGTGCAGGGCGACGGCGAAGCCGACGACGAGGGAGAGCCCGGCCGCCGTCGCCCCGAGGACGAGGCTGTTCACGAGACCCCGCCAGACGAGCGGGTCCGTCGCGAGGCGCACGAAGGCGATCCCGCCGCCCGTGAAGGCCTCCGTCACCAGGAGGCCGAGCGGCAGGGCGAAGAAGAGGGCGAGGAGGAGGGTCGCGGGCGCCGCCAGCGCGGCGGCCCGCCCGCGACCGATCGCCTCGGTCCCTACCGCCCGAGGACCGCCTTCGCCCATCCCGCGTCGATCTCCGCCTTCTTCGCCGCGGCGGCCTTCACGTCGAGCGGCCGCACCTGCGGCGCCGCCGGCAGCTTCGCCGCGACGTCCTCCGGCAGCTTCACGCCCGGCACGGCCGGCCGCACGAAGCCCTGCGCGAAGATCCCCTGGCCCACGTCGGTCATGATGAAGTTGAGCCAGAGCTTGCCCGCGTTCGGGTGCGGGGCGTTCTTCACGAGGCTGATCGCGTACGGCGCCGCGACCGACGCCTCCGCGGGGATGACGACCTCCACGGCGTCGCCCATGCCGTCGGTGTACTTCGCCTTGAGCCCGTCGTTCTCGTAGGAGATCCAGATCGGGATCTCCCCCTTCACGAACTTGGCGTAGGGGGTCGTGCCCTCGACGCGCAGGACGTTGCCGGCGCGGTGCAGGCGGGCGAGGTAGTCGATCCCCGGCTGCACGTTGTTCACGTCGCCGCCGTTCGCGTACGCCGCGGCGAAGGTGAGCACCTGGCCGACCCCCGTCGAGCGCGGGTCGAGGTAGACGACCGAGTTGCGGTACTCGGGCTTGAGGAGGTCAGCCCAGGAGCGCGGGACGTTCGGCACGAGCTTCGTGTTCACGAGGAACGCGATCGTGAGCGAGTGGATGGTGAACCACTCCCCCTCGGGGTGCCGGAACACCTCCGGGAGCTTCTCGAAGTTCACCGGCTTGAAGGGCGCCACGACGCCCTTGGCCGAGGCGTCGATCGCCGAGGCGGCGAAGTAGTACGCCGTGTCGGCCTGCGGCCGGTTGCGCGCCTTCTCGAGCGCGACCACCGTGGCCGCCGAGCCGAGGTCGTTGTAGGTCATCTCGACGTTCGGGTAGCGCTTCTTGAAGGCCGCGAACTGCGCCGCCCAGTTGGCCCAGGTGGGCCCGGTGTCGAACGAGACGACGATGCCCTCCTCGGACGCGGCTTCGTAGAGGGCGCGCTCGCCCGGGTAGAGTTCGGGGCCCTCGAACGCGCCCGCGGCGGCCGGGAGGGCCATCGCGAGCAGGAGGGCGGCGATGACGCGAAGCTGCATGGTCTCTCCTCCTTGGACTCGGTGCGTGTCCCGATACGGTGCCGGCTACTCCGGCAGGAGCTGGACGGCCTCCGGCGGGATCTGGACGGCCGCGATCTCGCCGCGGGCGCCGGTCTCCCCCAGGATGATGCCGCCCTCGACCTCGAAATCGAAGCGGCGCGTCGCCCCGAGGAACCGGTCGCGCGCGAGCCGGCCGGTGAACCGGTTCGGCGCGCCCGGCGGGGGCCCGACCACGATCCGCTCGGGCCTGACGAGCACGAAGACCTCGCGGCCCGCCGGGAAGCCGTGGCGCGCGGTCCGGAGCGGGCCGATCGCCGCCTGCACCGCGTCCTCGGCCGTCACGCGGGCGGGCCAGAGGTTCGAGTGGCCGACGAACGCGGCCACCGCGCGGGAGGCCGGGGCGTCGTAGAGTTCCCGCGGCGGAGCCACCTGGAGGATGCGGCCGGCGTCGAGCACCGCCACGCGGTCCGCGATCGAGAGCGCCTCCTCCTGGTCGTGCGTGATGTGCAGCGCGGCGATCCCCTGCGCCTTCTGGATCCGCCGGATCTCGTCGCGCATCGTCACGCGCAGCGCCGCGTCGAGCGCCGAGAGCGGCTCGTCGAGGAGGAGCGCCTTCGGCCGGAAGGCGAGCGCCCGGGCCAGGGCCACCCGTTGCTGCTGGCCGCCCGACAAGGTCGCCGGCCGCCGATCGGCGAACGGCTCGAGGCCCATGCGCGCGAGGGTCTCGAGGGCCACCTTCCGGCGCTCGGCCGGCGGCATCTTGCGGAGCGCGAGCGGGTAGGCGACGTTCTCCGCGACCGTCATGTGCGGGAAGAGCGCGTAGGACTGGAAGACGATGCCGAGGTCGCGCTCGCGCGGCCGCCGGTCCGTCACGTCGACGCCGGCCACGAGCACGCGCCCCTCGTCGGGGCGGAGGAACCCGGCGATCAGGCGCAGGAGCGTCGTCTTGCCGGAGCCGGAGGGGCCGATGCAGGCCACGAGTTCCCCGTCGGCGATCTCGAGGTCGACGCCGAAGACCCCGGCCTTCGCGCCGGGGTACCGGTACGTGACCCGCTCGAGCCGGACGCTCACGCCGCGGCCTTCACCGCCTGCGCGGACCTGGCGGTCAGCGCGCCGGCGGCGGCGGCGGCCAGGGCGAGCCCGAGGAGGACGACCGTGGCCGCGCAGGCGAAGCCGGTGGCCCCGTAGAAGGCCTGGAGCAGGACCACCGGGTAGGGCCGGGAGAGGAACCCGGCAATGAGGTTCGAGAGCTGGAACTCCCCGATGGAGAGGGCCGCCACCATGACGAGGCCCGAGGCGAGGCTGTGGCGGAGCGAGGGGAGCACGATGTCGGCGAGCCTGCGCCAGAACCCGGCGCCGAGCGACTCCGCCGCCTGCTCCATCCGCTCGAGGCCGAGGTGCCGCATGTCGGCGAGGAGCGTCTGGAGGAGGTACGGAAGCGTCAGGACCACGTGGCCGGCCACGAGGAGCCAGGTAGAGCCGAGCCACGGCAACTGGTCGCTCGAGAAGACCAGGATGTAGGCGAACCCCAGGGTGAGGGGGGGCACCGCCACCGGCAGGACGGCCGCCACGCGGGCGGCCGTCGCCATGCCGCGCACCCCGCTCCGGTACATGGCGTAGGCGAGGGGCAGGGCCAGGACCGCCCCGACCGCGCAGGTGGCCGCCGTCACCGTCAGGCTCACCCGGAAGGCCCGGCGGAAGCTCGGGTCGCCGAGGACGTCCGCGTACCAGCGGAGGGTCGCGCCGCGGGGAAGGAGCGTGTTGGTCCAGCTCTCCCCGAACGAGCCGAGGAGCAGGAGCACCATCGGCAGGAAGAGGTAGACGAGGTAGAGGACGGTCACGACGGACATCCGGACGGTCTCCCGTTGCGCGAAGGCCCTCGATATGGTGACATCCGATGGTCGGCCTGTCACCCTGCCGAGCGCCTGCCCGTCCAGCCGACGCCTGACGGCAAGGCCCCGATCTGGTATCATCTATCGCCCGCGGAGAGATGGCCGAGAGGCTGAAGGCGGCGGTTT
>DATCKS010000531.1:0-4323 GCA_036562265.1 Thermodesulfobacteriota bacterium
CCCCAGGACCTTGGCGATCCTCGCCGACTGGGCGTAGCAGTTCCCGCTCATGAGGGCCGCGATCGCCGCGGCGTAGTGCCGGCCGGCGTCGCTGTCGTACGGCAGGCCGCGCGCCATGAGCAGGGCGCCGAGGTTCGCGAACCCGATGCCGAGCTGGCGGAACGCGTGGGCGTTCTTCGCGATCTTCGGCGTCGGGTAGTCCGCGAAGCCGACCAGGATCTCCATGGCCGTGATCGTGATGGCCGAGGCGTGCTTGAACGCCTCGACGTCGAACTCGCCCTGCTCGTCGACGAACCGCATGAGGTTCAACGACGCGAGGTTGCAGGCCGAGTCGTTGAGGTGCATGTACTCGGAGCAGGGGTTGCTCGCGTGGATCCGGTCGGTGTTGATGCAGGTGTGCCAGTCGTTGATCGTGGTGTCGAACTGCATCCCCGGATCGCCGCAGACCCACGTGCTCTCGGCGATGAGGCGCAGGAGATCCCTCGCCCGGTGCCGCTCCATCGGCTCGCCGGTCGTCACCGCCCTCGTCACCCACTCGCGGTCCTCGATGGCCGCCCGCATGAACTCGTCGGTGACCCGGACCGAGTGGTTCGCGTTCTGGAACTGGATGGAGTCGTAGGCGCCGCCCGCCACGTTGAAGCCGCCGTCGTAGCCGGCGTCGATCAGGGCCCAGGCCTTCTTCTCCTCGTCCATCTTGCAGCGGATGAACTCGACGATGTCCGGATGGTCGGCGTTGAGGATGACCATCTTGGCCGCGCGCCGCGTCTTGCCGCCGCTCTTGATGACGCCGGCGAAGGCGTCGTAGCCGCGCATGAAGGAGACCGGCCCGGAGGCGGTGCCGCCGCCCGCGAGCGGCTCCTTCGAGGAGCGGATCGTGGAGAAGTTCGTACCGGTACCCGAGCCGCCCTTGAAGAGCATCCCCTCGGTCTTGGCCAGCTCGAGGATCGACTCCATCGTGTCCTCGACCGAGTTGATGAAGCAGGCCGAGACCTGCTGCCGGGTGTTGGGCACGCCGAGGTTGAACCAGACGGGGCTGTTGAAGGCCATCTGCTGGTGGAGGAGGATGTAGGTCAGCTCGTCGGCGAACGCCTCGGCGTCGTCCGGCGTGGCGAAGTAGCCCCCCTCCTCGCCCCACTCGCGGATCCGCCGGACGACCCGCCCGATGAGCTGGCGGACGCTGCGCTCGCGCTCGGGCGAGCCGAGCGGGCCGCGGAAGTACTTGGAGGCGACGACGTTCGTCGCCATCTGGCTCCAGAACTTCGGGAACTCGACCCCCTTCTGCTCGAAGACGACCTCGCCCTTCTCGTTGGTGATCACGGCCGTCCGGAGTTCCCACTCGACGGTATCGAACGGGTGCCGGCCCTTTACCGTGAATCGGCGCGCGATGCTGAGCCCCCGGCTGGGCGCGACACCATCGGGAGTCGGGGCCTCCGGACCCGTCCTGGCCGTCTGGATCCCCTTCTTCTCCTCGCTCACGGGTGCATTCGGCACTGTCGGATACCTCCACGTTCAGAGGGTTCGCATCGCCCTCGCCGCCAGGCCACGTGTCCTTGGAGGCGTGTGTTCCCCCGACCGGCCACCGGGGCAGCCTGCCGCCGCGTGGGGCATGCCGCCGGGTGCGGGACCAGGTCGACCTGTCGAGTGGTCGCGAGGCGTGACGCCTCCGGGGTCCAGGGGGTGCCGACGAGTCTGCGCCAAGGGCCCGGTTGCTGTCAAGCCCATCCCACTAGCTGTGGCTCTTTTCACGAATGGTACCGCAATGTATTGTGGTCCTCACGCGAGCAGGCGCCCGCTCGCCCGAACCGCACGCCGGGCCGACCCCGGGCCGAGCGCGATTGACAGGCGTCGCCTCGCCCACTTACGATGCCGCCCGGCCTCGAAGAGGGAGACCCACCGCATGCCGACCGGACGCCTCCCCGCTCTGCGGCGCACCCTGGCGCCGACGCGTCGAATCGATCCCCTGCGCCGGGCCGGGCGGCCGTGCGGCCTGCCCGGGACGCGCCGGCCGGTATGACGCGGCCTGCCGGGGCGAGCCGGGACGTCCTCGTCATCCGCACGCTCGGGCTCGACTGGGGCATCGCGGGCGACGACATCGAGGAGATCGTTCCCCACCGGACCGCCGTTCGCGCACCCGGCAGCGCCCCGTTCGTCGAGGGCATCGTCCGCTATCGCGACGGCATCCTGCCGGTCGTCGACCTCTCGCGCCGCTTCCGGCTGCCGGCCGGCGTCGCGCCGCCCCCTCCGCCGCGTCCCGAGGCGCGCCGCACGCTCGTCGTGCGCATCAGCGGAGGGCTGGCCGGTCTCACGGTGGACGAGGTGCTCGGCACCCTCCCGCTCGGTGCGGACGGGCTCGCGCCGCTGCCGCGGCCGGTCACGAGCCCGATCGTCCGCGGCTGCCTCGTCGGCGACGGCGAGGACCTCCTCGTCGTCCTCGACGCGCGCCGGATCCTCGAGACGGACGAACCGCTCGACCTTCCGCTTCCGCTCGGCGCACACCCCGAGGAGGAGGTGCCGGTCCGGCCGGAGGCAGGCGCGCAGGCTCATCCGGCCCGGGAGCCGGCGGACGTCACGCCCGGTTCGTCGCCGGCGCGGGAGACGCCTTCGGCGCCGCCCGGGTGGCGGCCGGCCCGGGCCGAACCTGGCGCGCCGGCCGGGCCTGCCGCTGCACCGCCCGGACAACCGCTCCACGAGCCGGCACGCCCTGCGGCCGCAGCACCCCCGTCGCCGCCCCCGGCGCCGCCCCGCGCCGCTCCGGAACCGCCGCGTACGGCCCCGGAACCGTCTCGCACGACCCCGGAGCCGCCTCGCATGGCCCCGGAGCCGCCTCGTACGACCCCGGAACCGTCCCGCGCCGTCCCGGAGCCGACGCCGCCGGAGCGGATCAGGGCGGCGTCCCCTTCGGCACTCCCGGGCGCACCGTCCTCGTCACCGGCACGGGAGCCGACGGACGCACGGACCGGCCCGTCCCCGGCACGGGAGGTGGCAGACGCACGGCCCAGCCCGTCGCCGCCACGGGCGCCGGCAGGCGCCCCGCCCGGCCCGTCCCCGGTACGGGAGGCGGCAGACGCGCGACCCACCCCGTCGCCGTCACGCGAACCGGCGGACGACACACGACGCGGTGCATGGCCGCTCCGGCCGGCGCCGGAGGCACCGCCGCCGACCTCGGGACGGGAGCCCGCAGGCGCGCCGCCGGGTCCACCTCCGCGCCGTCCCGAGCAGCCACCTGCCGCCCGTCCCGCGCCGCCGACGGTCTCGCGCCCCGCGGCGGGACCTGCCGAGGACGGAGGGGTGGAGCGGGGGGCGCCGCCCCGCGCATACCCACCACCGCCGCCGACGGCGCCGGGCGCCCCGCCCGACTGGCCGGCGGATCTCGAATCGAGCGGCAGGGCGCGCCCCGGCCGGTGGATCGCCGCGGCCGTCGCCCTCCTCGTCGTGCTCGGGACCGGTCTCGTCCTCGCCACGCGATCGACGAGGGTGGAGCCGGTGCCGGTCGCGGTCAGGAGTCCGGAGACCGCACCGCCGCCGGCGCGGGAATCGGCTCCGGCCGGATCGTTGCCGCCGCCGGCGCGGCCCTTGCCGGTCGCGCCGCAGCGTTCGGACCGGCTGGTGCTGACGCTCGAGGAGCGGCTGGCGGAGGGTGCAAGCCCCGAGGCGGCCGAGACGATCGAGGAGGTCGTCGACTACACCGTGGTGCCTGGCGACACCCTCTGGGACATCGCCCGCCGCTTCACCAGGAACCCGTTCCGGTACCGGGAGATCGCCTCGGACAACGACCTTCGCAACCCGCACCTGATCTTCCCGGGGCAGCGCCTCACGCTGCGCATCCGGCGGCTCGTCCCGGCCCCCTCGCCGTCGCCCTGATCAGGGCTCGGCGTGCGGCGCGCGGCGCGCGATCGGGTCGGCCGCGGTCTCGCGGGCGCCGGCCGGGGCACGCCGCGCCGATCTGCCGAGCCCGGGCCGCGCGAGCCCCGGCACGCCGGCGCGCGCCGCCAGGAGGAGGAGCGCCGCCGAGGCGACGGCGACCAGGTCGTCCGACAGCTCGGCGACGTCGAAGGCGAGCGTCCCCCGGAGCGCCGCGATCGCGATCACGGCGACCTCCGCGACGAGCCCCGTGGCGGCCCCCGCGGCGTAGAGGGGAAGCCCCCAGCGCCGGCGGCGAGCCGCCGCCACGACGCCGACGAGCCCCGCGACCGACAGGAGGAGGTTGTACGCGAGGATCGCGCGCCCGGCCTCGACCGGCAGCTCGATCCCGTAGAGGATCGGCACCTCGCCGGTCGCGCCGCCGGCGAGGGCGAGGCGCACGATCATCTCGACGTGCAGGAG
>DATCKS010000534.1:0-8586 GCA_036562265.1 Thermodesulfobacteriota bacterium
GCGATGGCCCGTGCCAGGGCGACGCGCTGCTGCTGTCCGCCCGACAACTGGTTCGGGTAGCGGTCCTCGAGGCCCTGGAGCTTGAGGAGGCGGACCATCTCGTCCACCCGCCGGGCGGCCTCGGCCCGCGGCGTGCGGCGCATGGCGAGGCCGTAGCCGATGTTCTCCCGGACGGTCCTGTGCGGGAAGAGGGCGTAGTCCTGGAAGACCATGCCGACGCCGCGCCGGTGGGCCGGCACGCCGTCGACGACCCGCCCGCCGATGCGGATCTGCCCGTCGTAGTCGACGAACCCGGCGATCGCCCTGAGCAGGCTCGTCTTGCCGCAGCCGCTCGGCCCCAGGAGCGCCACGAACTCCGACGGCTCCACGACGAGCGACACGCCCCGGACCGCCTGGACGTCCCGGTACCTGACCCTGAGGTCCTCGATCTCGATCCGTACGCCGTCCATCGACTCCTCTAGCGCCCCGTGAACGCCTCGATCCCCACGTACCGGTCGAGGACGACCACGACCACGGAGACCCCGGCGACGAGCAGCGCGCAGAGGGCCGCCACCGTCGGGTCGTTCTCGGTCCGCACGTAGCTGTAGATCTCGACCGGCAGCGTGCTCCGGTCCCAGACGAGGAACTGGCTCGCCGTGAAGTTGTCGAACGACGTGACGAAGGCGAAGATCGCCGCCGCCACCATCCCGGTGCGGATGACCGGCAGCGTCACCGTGAGGAAGGCCCGCCACGGCGGGGCCCCGAGCACCCGCGCCGCCTCCTCGAGGGAGACCTTGACGCGGGTCAGGCTCCCGACGACGACCCGCACGGCGTAGGGCAGCGTGATGACGACGTGCAGGACGAAGAGGCTCGGGAAGGAGCGGAAGACGCCGAGGGCCGCGAACGAGACGAGGAACGCCATGCCGATGACGACGCCCGGCACGATGAGCGGCGAGAGGAGCAGCGTGAGGAGCGCGTCTCGCCCCGGGAAGCGGTAGCGGACCAGGGCCAGCGCGGCCAGGGTTCCGGCCGCGACGCTTACCAGGGCCGAGAGGAGGCCGAGCGCCACGCTGAGCTCGAAGGCCCTGAGGAAGCCGTCCCGATTGAGGATGTTGGCGTACCACCGGAGCGAGAGGCCGCGCGGCGGGAACACCTGCTCGGTGCCGGGGTTGAAGGACGCGCCGATCATCACGACGAGCGGCAGGCAGAGCACGGCCAGGACGGCGAGCGCCACGGGCGCGGCGACCGGGTGGCGGCGCACGACCCGGTGGGCCATCAGGCCCCCCGGATCCGCGCGGCGAAGGCGCGCTGGAGCCCGTAGACGAGCGTCGCCGTCACGACGAGGGTCACCATGGCCGACGCGGCCGCGAAGGGGTAGTCCTGCGCCCCCATGGCCTTGTCGTAGATCAGGTTGGCGATCATCTCGAAGTAGCCCCCGCCGAGGAGGCCGGGGATCACGTAGGCCGTGAGCGTGAAGAGGAAGACGACGACCGTCCCGGCCGCGACGCCCGGCATGGCGAGCGGCACCGTGACGGTCCAGAAGCGCTCGAGCGGCCCGGCCCCGAGCGACTCGGCCGCGGCGTCGAGGTTCGCCTCGATCGCGAGCAGGCTCGAGTAGACCGGGAAGACCATGAACGGGATCGAGACCAGCACGAGGCCGATCACGACGCCGAGTTCGTTGTACATGAGCGGCAAGGGCGCCTCGATGAGCCCGAGGGCGACGAGCGTCCGGTTCACGACCCCGTTGCGCCCGAGAATCAGCATGAGCGCGTACGTCCGGACGACGTACGCCGTGAAGAACTGGACGACGAGCACGAGGCTCGTCACGAGGCGCACCACCGGCCCCGAGCGGCTCATGTAGTAGGCGACGGCGAAGCCGAGGACCGCCACGATGGCCGTGCTCACGACCGCGGCACGGATCGAGCGCCAGAGGTAGCCGAGGTAGTAGGGGTCGCCGAGGAAGCGCGCGTAGTTCTCGAGCGTGAACCCCGAGCCGACCTGCGCCATGCCGAGGCTCGGACGGACGCTGTAGTAGACCATGGCCGCGAGGCAGGCGAAGAAGGCGAGGACGATCGCCGCGGCGGGCGCCGCGAGGAGGGCGGCCCGCGCCATCCGGCCGCGGGGACGGCGCACCGGCGCCGTCCCCATGGCCGCTCCCGGGGCCATCAGCGAGTCTGAACCTCGCGATTCCAGCGGTCTTCCCATCGGCTGTAGTTGGCGTTCACGACGCCCCAGTCGATCTGGTAGACGTGGTCGAGGGGCGGGATCATGTCCTTGATGGTGTCGGGGGGCTTCGCGGCCGGGTTGGCCGGGATCGTCCCGGCGACCGCCACCATCTTCTCCTGCGCCGGCTTCGACAGGAGGAAGTTCACGAACTTCTGCGCGGCCGCCTCCTGGTCGGCGCCGCGGCCCTTGACGATCGAGACGGGGATGTTGGCGAGGAACTGCGGCTTGGCCGGCATCACGAACCGGTACTTCGAGCCGGGACCGAGGTGCCGGTACACGTTCGGCAGGATCCCCCACCCGGCCACCGCGATCTCCCCCGCCTCGAGGAACTTGATCGACTCGGGGTCGGTCTTGTAGAAGAGGGCGAGGTTCGGCTTGAGCTGCTTCATCTTCTCGAAGCCGGGCTCGATGTTCTTCTCGCTCCCCCCGTTGATCAGCGCCGCCATGACGAGGAAGTTCCCCGTGTCGAGGACGAAGCTCGTGCCGACCTTCCCCTCGAGGCGCGGATCCCAGAGGTCCTCCCACTTCGTGATCTCGAACGGCACGAGGTCCTGCCGGTAGAAGATCCCCCTCGGCGAGAGCCAGATGGCGGCCGCCGTCGGCGTCACGTACTGCTTCGGGATCGCCGCGAGGTTCGGGATCTGCTCGACCTTGAGCTCCGAGAGGAGCCCCGCCTCGGCCGCCGCCTTGGCGGTCCCCTCGATCGAGGCCCAGACGTCGACCTGCGGGTTGTTGCGCTGGGCCATGAGCTTGTTGAGACCGTCCTTCGCGCCGGCCTGCACGGCGAAGGTCACCTTGATGCCGGTCTCCTTCTCGAAGTCGTCCGCCACCGGCCGGAAGATGTCGTGGTAGAGACCGCCCCAGCTGAGGAACACGATCTCCGTCGCCGCCCCCGCCGGGCGGACCGCGCCGGCGACGAGCGCGAGGCCGACGAGCCCCGCGAGCGCACCCTGGACGAGTCGTCGCATAGCGTCCTCTCCTTCACTGCCCTGCCGACCGCGTCCGGTCGACGTAGGTGACCCCGTCCTTCATCACGAGGACGACCCGGGCCACCGCCTCCACCCGCTCGAGCGGGTTCTCCGCGAGCGCCACCAGGTCGGCCGCGAGGCCGGGCCTGATCGCGCCCGTCCGGTCCGCGAGACCGCACGCCGCCGCGCCGGCGGCCGTCGCCGCCCGGAGCGCCTCGAGCGGCGTGTAGCCGGCCTTCACCATGAAGGCGAGTTCCATGTCGATCCGGCCGTGGTTCTCGTCCGTGCCGACCGCGACCGGCACGCCGAGCCGGCGCGCCGCGGCCATCGTCTCGAGGTAGCGGTCGAGCGCCGCCTTCGACCGATCGCGCATGTACTCGGGAACGTCCGTCCGCGCGGCCGCCGCCTGGAAGTACCCCGACGTGAGGATCAAGGGCACCCGCCGTTCGGCCATGAGGGCCAGGACTTCCTCGTCGAGGAAGACGCCGTGCTCGATCGTGTCCGCGCCCGCCTCGACCGCCCAGCGCGCCGCGATCGGGCTGTGGGCGTGGACCCCGAGCCGCCTGCCGGCGCGGTGCGCCTCCTCGGCCGCCACCGTCATCTCGGCCTTCGTGAAGCAGGGGAGCTGCATGTCGACGCGGAGCGTCGCCGCGCTCCCTGTGGCGAACATCTTGAGGACGTCGACGCCGGCCTTCACCTCGCGGCGGACGTGCTTGCGGATCTCCTCGGGGCCGTCCACCTCGGTCCCCTCGAACCAGCTCTGCGTCCCGCCGGTCATCGTCATGCTCCGGCCGGCCACGAGGAGCCGCGGCCCGGGGAAGAGCCCCTCGGCGATCGCCCGCCGCGCGAGGAGGTCGACGTGGTTCTTCTCCCCCATGTCGCGCAGCGTCGTCACGCCCGCCTCGAGGGCCCACCTGGCGCGCGCCACCATCTTCGCCATGACCCACTCGTTCGGCTCGGCGGTGAGCCGGTCCTTCGGCTCGCCCGCGTCGAAGCCGAGATGGTCGTGGCAGTCGACGAAGCCGGGCACGACCGTGTAGCCGCCGAGGTCGAGGACCGGCTCTCCCGGGGCCGGCGCGAGGTCCTCGCCCACGGTGGCGATGTTCGCCCCCTCGACCCGGATGGACGCCCGGCGCTTCGGCTCCGTCGAGACGCCGTCGATGAGGAGTCCGCAGCGGATCAGCATCAGCCCGTCCTCTCCCGCCTGCCGCCGGCCGGCCGGTCGGCGCCGGCGATGATCGACGCCGCCGCGTCGGTGATGTGCGCCCGCAGCAGCGTCTCGGCCCGGGCGGCGTCCCTCGCCTTGACCGCCTCGAGGATCTCCCGGTGCTCCCGGGCCGAGCGGCGCACCGTCTCCTCGTCGTAGAGGCGAGAGGCCACGAGGAAGTACTCGTGGTGGTCGCTCAGGATCTTGAGGAGCCGTGCGTTGCCGGAGGCGGCGACGAGCGTCTCGTGGAACTCCCGGTTGAGGCGCGCCCGCCGCTCGACCGCCTTGAGCGGCAGGGCGTCGAACTCCTCGCAGTTCGCCTCGAGCCTCGCGATGGCTTCCGGTCCGATCCGCTCGACCGCGCGCCGCACGGCGTACACCTCGAGCGCCTCGCGGACGCCGAGGATGTCCTCGAGTTCCCGCCGGATGTCCTTGACGGCCACGCCGCCGCCCGCGAGCGGCTCGACGAGCCCCTCGGCCTGGAGGAAGAGGATCGCCTCGCGCACCGGCGTGCGGCTCGTGCCGAGGCTTTTGGCCAGCTCCGCCTCGACGAGCTGCTGGCCGGGCGGGATGCGACCCTTGAGAATCGCCTCCCGGATCTCGCGGCAGACCTGCCGCGACATCGGTTCCGGCCTGACGATGCGGCTCACCACCATGGCGACCTACCGCGCCAGGGCGCCCGGGGCCGTCATCCGGGCCATCGTGAGGGCGTACACCTTCGCCGCGGTCACGAGGTCCGCGATGTCCACCCGTTCGTCGGGCATCGTGTTGTACTTGCCTCCCGGGCCGTAGACGAGGCCCTGCATGCCGGCCCGCGCGAGGTGCGCCGCGTCCGAGCCGTAGAACTTGTAGGGCGCCACCGCCCCGATCTTCGGTCTCGTCCCCGTGACCTCGCGGTGGGCCGCCACGAGCGTCCGGACGACCGGGGCCTGCGGGTCGACCTCGAAGGGGGGCATGTAGACCCGCTCGTCGTCGACCAGCTCCACCTCGGCGCGGAAGTCCCGGTCCTCGCGGGCGAGGTCGCGAAGCATCCGCCTGAGGTCGGCCATCGCCCCCTCGAGCGTCTGGCCCGGGGCGATCCGCCCCGCCGCCTTGATCGTGCAGACGTCGGCGAGCTGCGCCGCCCGCCACTCGTGGTACTCGCGCGACACGCCCGCCCGCATGACGCCGACGTTGATCCTGTTCATCCCCCGATCGCGCGCCGTCTTCGCGCCGCTGAAGGTCATCCGCTTGAGGCGCGCGAGGACCTTCAGCATCTTCTCGAGCGCGTCCACCCCCTCCTCGCGCTTCGAGAGGTGCCGCGTCTTGCCGAAGGTGTGGATGCGGAAGACGAAGCTCGCCGCGTGACAGGTGACGGCCGAGAGGTCGGTCGGCTCGCCGACGACGAACGTGTCGGCCCGGACGCCGCTCTCGATGAGCTTCAGCGTCCCGATGCCGCCCTGCAGCTCGCCGACGACGTAGGCGAGGATCAGGTCCCCGGCGGGCACGAAGCCCGAGGCCTTGAGCGCCTCGACCGCGTGGAAGGCGGCCGCGTTGGCCGCCTTCATGTTCGAGACGCCGATGCCGTAGACGAAGCGGCGGTCCACCACCCCGCCGAGCGGGTCCTTCGTCCACCCCATGCCGGCCGGGTTCGTGTCCATGTGGCCGTTGAACATGAAGGACGGGCCGCCCCCGGTCCCCCGCCAGACGCCGATCGCGTTGAAGCGATTCGGGCGGACCTCCTGGAGCGTCACCTCGAGGCCGAGGCCGCGCATCCGCTCGGCCATGAACCGGGCGATGTCGCGCTCGTCGCCGCTGTAGCTCTTGATGCGGGCCGTCTCCGAGAGGAACGACACGACGCGCCCGCGATCGATGGCGGCCAGCACGCCGGCCGGCCGCTCCTGCCTGGCCACCGCGCTCATGCGTGCATCTGGACGGGCTCGAGCTTCGGCCCGTACTTCTGCTTGGAGTGGAACGGCGCCCCGAGGATCGCCTGCGCGAGCATCTGCAGGAGCCGGTCCTCGCGGAAGTGGAGCGTGAACGTCCGGACGTCCCGGAAGGCGAGCTCGAGCGGCGCCGGGAAGGTGCGGTAGGTGGCCCGCGCGCCGCAGATGTCGAAGGCGCGCGAGGTCACCGTGAGCGCCGTCTGCTTCGTCTGGTGGAGCGCCCGCATCGAGGCCAGCTCCGCCTCGTCGACTCGTCCCTGCTCCCAGAGCCACGCCGCGTAGTGGAGGAGCGCCCGCGAGGAGGCCAGGAGCGTATCGGCCTCGGCGAGCTGGCACTGGACCACCGGGTTCGCCTTGAGGTCCTCGCGCACCCGGACGAAGTCGAGGACCCGGTCGTGGACCCCCTGGGCCGTGCCGAGATGGTTGGCCGCGAAGGCGAGCGTGAAGGTGCGCGCGTCCTTCTGCACCCAGTCGCCCGGCTGGCCGATCACCTGCTCCTGCTCGACCGGTACGGCGTCGAGGTGCAGACTCCAGCTCACCGTGGGACGCATGCCGAGCGTGTCCCAGTCGTTCTCGAGGCGGACGCCCGGCGCGCCCTTCGGGACCACGACCATGACGAGGCCGTCGGCCATGCGCCGCGTCCCTTCCACGAGCGCCCAGATCACGTAGTAGTCGGCCGCGCCCGCGAGCGACGCGAAGCCCTTGTAGCCCGAGAGCGTGTACCCGCCACCGGAGGGCCTGAGGACCGCGTCGAACCCCTCCGGCCCCTTCTGCCGCACGGAGGCCTCGCTGCCGCAGGAGGCGAAGAGGGCGCCCTTCTTCACGACCTCCGGGAGGTAGCGCGCCTTCTGCGCCGGCGACCCCATGCCGGCGATCATGCCGACCGCGTGCGAGTGCACCTGGAGGAGTTGAGCCGTCGAGCTGCAGTGCCGGGCGATCTCCTCGATGACCAGGTAGTAGGCGAGGTAGCGCCCCGGCTGCCAGTACCCGAGCCCGCCGTACTCCTTCGGGACCGTCAGGGCGAGCAGCCCCGCCCGTGCGAGGTCGTCGAAGTTCTCCCGCGGGAAGGCGGCGGCCGCGTCGTAGGCCCGCGCGCGCGCCGGGAACTCCCGGCTCGCCTCCCGGGCCCGTGCGACCAGCTCCGCCTGCTCGGGCGTCAGCGAGAAGTCCATCCGTGCCCTCCGGTGCCGAATCCGTGTAAGCGCCGTGGAAGTCTGGTGGACGGTATACCGTGTGCCGTACGCGGCTGTCAAGACGGATATAACGATGATCTATATTCCCCGGGGCCGCACGGCGCCCGAAAGACCCTTGCGTACGCGCGTCGGGGCCGGCCGCGAGGACCGGCGCCCGGCGTGCGCCACGCGTGTCAGCGCCGGCGGCGTGCGGGAGAGCGTCCCGCCCGGCGGCGGCGGCGCTGCTCGGCCCAGTCGCGGCGCACCACCTCCGCGATCCAGTCGGTGATGAGCCCGTAGATCTTCTCGCCCGTCTCGGCGGTCGCGAGCGCAGGCTCGCCGACGATGCCGCCCTTGAAGCCGGCGAAGCGTTCGGCGGGGAGCCGGTAGCGGCCGATGCCGCCGCCCAGGTAGGGCAGCCGGTCCTCGTCGATGGCCGGCTCCGGCGCGGGCCGCATGTGGTAGCTGCGAGCGCGGTCCATGCGGACCAGGTGAGGGGCCGTCGCCAGCATCCGCGCCGTCTCCCCCTCCCCGCCGTGGCCCTGCGGCCGCGGCGACCGCAGGACCCCCTTGTATCGGGATCGGATGCCGATCAGCCAGTTGAGCGTGACGACGTTGGCCTCGGTCCGCTCGGTCAGGTCCTTGGCGACGATCTGCAGGACCGGGTCGGTCTCGGCGTTGCAGAGCAAGAGGTAGAGCTGGCGAAAGCCGTGTCCGATGAGCTGCGCGCAGACCTCCTCGAAAAGCGCGATGAGGGTCGCATGGCTCAGGCTGATCGTCCCCGGGAAGTCGCGCGGCGACTCGCTCAGGAAGGGACGCGGCCCGTAGGGGACGGCCGGGCCGACGACCACGGGGATCCCCTCGCTCGCCAGGCGCCGCGCGACGCGCCGCGAGATGTCGATCCCCTGCATCGTGTCCGATCCGAGCGGCAGGTGCTCCCCGTGCTGCTCGGTCGCGCCGGCCGAGACGAGGATCGGAGCCCCGGCCCGCACGGCCGCCTCCACCTCGGGCCAGGTCATCTCCTCGAACGTCGGGATACGATCGGTCGCCATCCTCCCCCTCCATCACCGGCGCGCCGGTCAGCCCGGCTCGCCCCCCACGAGCCGCGT
>DATCKS010000542.1:0-9219 GCA_036562265.1 Thermodesulfobacteriota bacterium
GATCGGACAGACGCTCGTCCTCGCCGTCGCGCTCGCCGCGGCGGCGGCCGCCGCGCGCGTGGCGGCCCGGACGGTCGCCCCCCGACCGTCGGACGCCCCGGTCGCGCCCGCGCCGCCGGCGGGCTCGACGCCTCCACCGCCGGCCGCCGCCCAGGGCGCCGCGGCGCCGCTGCCGCGCCTGATCGACGACGCGGTGCTCTCTTCCCTCAGCCTCGACGGGGTCCTCGACCAGCTCCTCGGCGGCGCGGCCGATCGGATGGGGGTTGCCCGCGTCGCGCTGCGCCTCGAGGGTGGGGCGTCGCTCGACGTCGCGGCCCGGCAGGTCGAGCCGGCCGGCGCGGGCGTCGTCGCCCTGGGGGTGCTGCCGCGGCCGGCACCGGAGGTCCTCGCGCTCGAGCTCCCGGTGGCCGCGGGCGGCGAGCGGCTCGGCACGCTCTGCGTCTACCAGCCCGCCGGCGTGGCGCTCGACGAGCGCCAGCGCACGGCGGCGCGCGACCTCGCCGTGCAGGCGGCGGTCGCCATCGAGCGGGCGCGCCTCTTCGACCGGGTCTTCCGGGCCACGCAGGAGCTCGAGACGCTCTTCCACGTGCTCGGGCAGGGGATCGCGATCGCCGACCGCGACGGCCGGATCGTGCGCGCCAACCGGGCCCTCTGCCAGCTCCTCGACCTGGAGGCCGGGGCCATCATCGGCCGGCCGGCCTCCGAGGTGCTCCCCGGAGGGGTGATCCCGTTGTCGCACGATCAGGTGATCGACCCGACCGAGCGGGTGTCGCGCGAGGTGGAGGATCACGAACGCGGCCGGTGGTTCGAGGTCGTGGCCGCGCCGCTCTTCGATCCCCAGCTCCTCCTGATCGGGCAGGTGCACGTCGTCCGGGACGTGACCGAGGAGCGCCGGATGAAGGAGCACCTGCTCCAGTCGGAGAAGCTCTCGGCCATCGGCCAGCTCGTTGCCGGCGTGAGCCACGAACTCAACAGCCCCGTCAGCATCATCCTCGGCCAGGCCGAGCTCCTGGTCGAGACGCCGGGCCTCCCCCTGGAGGCGCGCGCGAGCGCCGACGTGATCGTCCAGCAGGCGAGCCGCGCGGCGCGCATCGTGCGGCAGCTCCTGTCGTTCGGGCGGCGCCACGCGCCGGTCAAGCAGCCGGTGTGCCTCTCGAGTCTCCTGCGCGCGGTCGCCGGGCTCGTCGAGATCGACCTCCGCGTGACGCGCGTCCGGCCGATCCGGCTCGTCCTGGACCTCGACCCGGCGCTCCCGGAGATCACCGCCGATCCGCACCAGCTCGAGCAGGTGTTCCTCAACATCCTCACCAACGCGCGCCAGGCGATCATCGCCAGCGGAGTCGGGGAGCGGATCGAGATCAGCGCCTCGCGCCACGGGCGCGCCGTACGGATCCGCTTCGCCGACGACGGGCCGGGGATCCCGGCGCACCTGCTGAGGCGGATCTTCGACCCCTTCTTCACCACCAAGGCCGACGGCGAGGGGACCGGGCTCGGCCTGTCGATCTGCTACCAGATCGTCGAGCAGCACGGCGGCCGGATCTGGGCGGAGCGCGTCGAGGGGCGGGGCGCCGCGTTCGTCGTCGAACTACCGATCGACTGCGCGCCCGCGGCGTGCTAGCCTCACCTCCCGATACGCGGAAACCGCCTCCCGGTCCCGTGCCGGGCTGAGCCCCGCAGTGAGCGGAGCCCGAGCTTCGCTCGGGCGGAGCGGAAGCCGGCCGCGAGCCGTTGATCGAGGCGGCGGAAGCCGCCGAGTGAGGCGAGGGGCCTCCGGTGAGTTGCGGCGCGAAAGCGCCGCGACGAGCGGAGCCCGAGCTTCGCTCGGGCGGAGCGGAAGCCGGCCCCGAGCCGTTGAAGGAGGAGCACCACGTGATCAGCGAGCGCAGACGCGAGATCAAGCGCCGACGCCACCGCAGGGAGAAGGCGCTCAAGGCCAGGCGCCGGGCCGCGGCGCAGGCCAAGACCAG
Organism: Thermodesulfobacteriota bacterium; assembly: GCA_036562265.1. Classification (GTDB taxonomy): domain Bacteria; phylum DASVDK01; class DASVDK01; order DASVDK01; family DASVDK01; genus DASVDK01. The sequence continues at coordinate 1,968 of DATCKS010000542.1, forward strand.
GTCCCGGTAGTCGTGCCGGCGGGCGGGGCGGTCGGCTCGCCCCGCCTTGACGACCCGGCGGCCGTCGAGTACGCTTTCTCGTTCGTCGTGCGGTGAGCGTAGCTTAGTTCGGTAGAGCGCCGGGTTGTGGCCCCGGAGGTCGTGGGTTCAAATCCCATCGCTCACCCCAACACCCTCGTCCGCAAGCGCCGCGCGCCCCAAGGGTTCCCGATGCCGGACTTCGTGACCGTCGCCCAGGTGGGTGACCTCGCCCCTGGAGAGGGCCGGGTCGTCGAGGTCGACGGGGCGAGCATCGCGCTCTTCAACGTGGGGGGCGTCTTCTACGCCCTCGACAACACCTGCCCTCATCGCGGCGGCCCGCTCGGAGAGGGGCGGGTCGAGGGGGACACCGTCACCTGCCCCTGGCACAACTGGTCCTTCCGGCTCGCGACGGGCGAGCACGTCGCCACGTCGAAGATCAAGGTCGCCTGCTACCCCGTGCGGGTGGTCGGGACCGACGTGCAGGTGAAGGTCGCGTGAAGGTCGCCCTCACCGCGGTCGACGACCTCTTCTTCATCGCGAAGATCGACCACGGCCTCGCGCAGGTGGGGTTCGAGCGGGAGGCGGTGTCGGAGGCGGAGGCGGTGCTGTCGGCCAGACGGGCTGGGCGCGGCGACCTGCTGATCCTCGACCTCGGGCACAGGCGCGTCGACCCCTTCGCGCTGCTCGAGGCGGTGAAGGGGGACCCGGCGGGGCGCGACCTGCCGGTACTCGCCTACGTCTCGCACGTCGACACCGCGCGGCGCGCCCGCGCGGAGGCCCTTGGCGCCGACAAGGTGGTCGCCCGGTCGGAGTTCTCGGCGCGGCTGCCCCAACTCGTGGCCGCCCTCGCGCGCGCCTGACCGTCTCGCCGGCCGGCCGGCGCGGCGCCTGCTCGGCCGTCCCTAGTTGATCGCGTTCGAGGTCGGCATGCCGATCGTGGTCGACCTCACCGAAAGCCCGGAGCCCTGGTGGTGGACGAGCAGCCAGGCGTCTCCCACCCGCTCGAACACGTTCGTCGCCGCCACCGCGCCCTCCATCGCCTCGCCGTTCGCGACGGCGGTGATGTGCTCCACACAGACCACCACGGCGAGACGCTCGCTCTCGAAGACGTGAACGTCCGACACCCGGACGCGAAAGAGGTCGGTCGCTTCGAAGATCCGGCGCCAGGACGTTTCGACGGCCGCCCAGCCCTTGAGCGGCGGCTCGCCCGGATGCGCGCAGCGGACCTCGTCCGTCTGCTTCCAGACGCTGGCCATGGCGTCGAGGTCCTGCGCCTCCATGGCGCGGTAGAAGGCGGCGTTCGCGGCGATCGGCGTGGACATGGTACGATCTTCGAATGCAGGCGAGCCGATGTCAAACCGTCCAGAGCACCCAAGGAGGAGACACGATGGCTCGCCCCACCGCGAAGCTGACCGTCGGCGACGAGGCGCCCGACTTCACGCTCCCGGACCAGGAGGGGAGGCCCTGGAGGCTCGCCGACCTCCGGGGCGCGAAGCACGTGGTGCTCGCGTTCGTCCCAGCCGCGTTCACCCCGGTCTGAACCGTCCAGATGCCGGCGTACGAGGAGGACCTCCCCGAGTTCGCCCGGCACGATGCCCAGGTCGTGGGCATCGACGTGGACAACGTCCCGTCCAACGCCGCCTGGGCCAGGTCGATGGGCGGCCTGAGCTACCCGCTCCTGTCGGACTTCTGGCCGCACGGCTTCGTCGCGACGAAGTACCAGGTGCTCCGCCCGGAGGGCTACGCGGAGCGCGCGGTCTTCGTCGTCGACAAGCAGGGGAAGATCGCGTACATCGACATCCACGACATCAACGAGCAGCCGGACAACGGCGAACTCTTCAAGGTCCTGCGAACCCTGCAGCGCTAGGCCGTCCGGAGCATCCATGACGATCGAGATGTCGCGCCTGTGCGTCCCCTTCACGCCGCTCGCGCGCCCGCTCGGCGCCTGCCGCGTGGCGCTCGTCTCCACGGCGGGCGTCTACGCGGCCGGCCAGGAGCCGTTCGACCCGGACAACGACGTGTCCATCCGCGTGGTGCCGTCGGACACGGCGACCGACGCCCTGCGCGTCTCCCACGGGCACTACGACCACGCGTCGGCCGATCGCGATCCGAACGTCGTCTTCCCGCTCGACCGGCTTCGCGAACTCGCGGCGGCGGGCGAGATCGGGGAGCTTGCGCCGGGCGCGGTTTCCATGGGCTTCACGCAGTCCTTCCGCGTCGTCCGGGACGAGACGACCCCACGGATCGTCGACGAGGTGAACCGCTGGAGCGTCGACGCCTGCGTCCTCACGGCCGGCTGACCGCTCTGCCACAGGAGCGTGGTCACGATCCAGCGAGCCATCGAGACGACCGGCGTGTCGACCATTCTGGTCACCGTGGACCCCGGGCAGACCCGCGCCGCGCGGCCGCCGCGGGGGCTCCACCCGGAAGGCTTCCCCATCGGCGAGAGCCTCGGCCGCCCGGGCGAGCGCGAGGTCCAGCGGCGCGTGCTGCACGACGCCCTCTCGCTCCTCGTCCGCTACCCCGAGGAGCCTGGGAGCCTCGTCACGCGGCGCTACCGGTAGGCCCCGTGCTTCGGGTGCCGCCGAGGCTCGTCGTGGGCCGCGAGCTGCTCGACGAGCCCCACGTCGACCCTCGCGCCCTCGAGGCGAGCCTCGCGGACCTGCGCGTCATCAACCGCATCCTCGGCTACACGGCCGGCGTCGTGTCCGACGTGTGGCCGCTCGTGCGGGAGGCGGCGGGTCGAAGGGGAGGGGAGCCCGTGGTCGTCCTCGACGCCGGAGCCGGATCCGGCGACATCGCCCTCGCGCTGGCGCGGCGGGCGGAGCGCGAGCGCCTTCCCCTCACGGTGCTCGCGCTCGATCGCCACCCCGGCGTGCTCGGCGTCGCGAGGCGGCACCTCGCTCGCGTCGAACGAGGCGCCGCGGCCCGGGTGCGGCTCGTGCGGGGCGATGCGCTCTCGCTGCCGCTCGGCGACGGCGGCGTCGACGTCGCACTGGCCTCTCTCTTCCTCCACCACCTCGACGACGACGCGGCCGTGAGGCTCCTTTGCGAGCTTGCGCGGGTGGCCCGCACGGGGGTCGTCGTGAGCGACATCGTGCGCCACCCGCTCGCGCTGCTCGGCATCCGCGTGCTCACCCGTCTCGGCCCCTTCCACCCGATGACGCGCCACGACGGCGCCCTCTCGGTCCGGCGCGCCTACACCGAGGCGGAACTCCGCGACCTCGCGGCCCGCGCGGGCCTCGCCACGCACGGCCGCGCGCTGCGGCATCCGCTCTGGCGAATGGCCTGGGTCTGGCGGCCGGCCGGTGACGCCCCTCGGCACTCCCCCGCAGCGCGTTTCGTGCCCGAGCCGGCCGTGCCGGGCGATCCGCGAGGCACGTCGCGAGGTTAGGCGTGGTACGGGTCTTGCTGCCCACGGCCTGGGCCCGCTCTCGCTCACGGAGGAGTCGCCGTGATCAAGAAGTTCGTGACGCTCGGCCTCGGCGCGTCCCGGTACGCCGTCGAGGTCAGCAAGGTGCGGGAGATCCTCGCCCGCTTCGAAGTCGCGCCGCTCCCCAAGACCCCGGCCTACATCGAGGGGATCATCAGCCTGCGGGGCGAGATCATCCCGGTCGTCGACCTCCGGGTCCGCTTCGAGCTGCCGGCCAAGCCCCGCGACGAGGAAACCCGGATCATCGTCGTCGAGCTGCCCGACTGCCAGGTCGGCATCAAGGTGGACCGCGTCTTCGAGGTCCTCAAGCTCGACGAGGCCGCCATCGAGCCTCCGCCGCCGCTCGTGGCCGGCCTCAAGGCCGACTACCTCGAGGGCGTGTGCGAGGTGCAGGGCCGGCTCGTCACCATTCTTCGCCTCGACGCCATCCTCTCCACGACCGAGCGCATCCAGCTTGCCGAGGAGGTCGCCGCCGCGCAGGCGACCCTCTAGACCGGTCCGACTCCCGGTGAGCCGCCGGCTCCCGGTGAGCCGGCGCCGGCCGGCGCTCGCCCGCGACACGGGTGGACAATCGAGCGGCGGCGGTGCACCGTATGGGGCAGACGGTGCAGCCGGAGGTCCATGCCATGGGAGTACGGATGCTGGTCGCGGTGGACGGCAGCGAGGGGAGCGAGCGAGCGCTGCGGGAGGCGCTCCGGCTCCAGACCGGCGCGAGACCACGCGTCCGCCTCATCCACGTGCTCGACACGTCGCTCTACCTCGACGTGTTCGGCGAGGAGCCGCAGGTTCACGAGGCGTGGCGCCGAACGGGTCAGACGTACCTCGACCGCGCGGCCGCGATCGCGCGGGAGGCCGGCGCCGAGACCGAGACCGCGCTCATCGAGAAGCCCGGGGGACAGCGGACGAGCCGGGCGATCGTCGACGAGGCGGAGCGCTGGGGGGCCGACCTGATCGTGCTCGGCACGCACGGGCGGCGTGGGCTCGACCACGTCCTCCTCGGGAGCGTCGCCGAAGGGGTCGTCCGCGCCGCCTCCGTCCCGGTCCTCACCGTCCGCGCCGCCTCCTGAGGGCCGCCAAGGCTCACCCCTCGAGGCCCAGACCGCTGCGGCCTCCGTGCGCCGTCCGCGCGGGAACGCCAGGCCCCCGCGGCGAGCGCGTTGCCGGCGCAGGGCAGGAGCGGCTTTCGCGGCTCAGCGGCCGGACTGCGACGTGACCGCGTGAGCGGCGCGCAGCAGGTGGAAGGTGATGAGCGCCTGCGTGATGGCGAGCGGGTTGCTGTGCCGTCGCTCGAAGCGGTCGGCGTAGAGCCCGATGGCGGCCGGCCGCGGGCGTACGTCGGCCGGCATGGAGCGCCAGATCGCCTCCTCGACGCGGGCCGTCTCCTCCGGCGTGACCCGGCCGTCGATCTCCAGGAAGTCCACCGGGAGCCCGTCCTCGCGCCCCAGCGTCAGGCGGATCGGCCCGTCGCTCGCCTCTCCCAGGATGTCGTACAGGTTGGGGTGGGGGATCCTCGGCCGCAGCACGAGCCGGACGTTGAGGTGGCCGTCGCCTTCGGTCGTCTCCGACGTGCCGGGATAGAAGCGCACCACCACGTCGGCGTGCGCGCGCTGCGGCCGGATGTAGCGGGCCGAGTCGGGCTCGCGCCGCTCGAGGTCGCGCAGCACCTCGTTGGCCGTGTACCCGCGCTTGGTCGTGTCGCGCGTGATCTTCCAGAGGCGCCTGAGCCCCTCGTCGGGGTCCAGGTAGACCTTCACGTCGAAGCACTCGCGCATCCGCTCCGTGTAGAGGCCGAAGAGCCCCTCGACGATGATGAAGCGCTTCGGCGACACGTACTCGGGCCGGGTGAGGGTCCCGTCGCGGTGGTCGTAGACCGGCTTGAGGATCGGCTCGCCGCGGCAGAGGCGCTGCAGGTCGAGTTCGAGGATGTCGAGGTAGTTGGCGTCCGGGTGGAGAGGCGTCAGGTTGCGGATCCGGCGCTCCTGGCGATCGTACTTGTGGTAGTCGTCGGTGCAGACCTTCGTCACACGGTCCGGGCCGAGGATCTCGGCGATCCCGTCCGTGAGCGTCGTCTTGCCCGCTGCGCTGTCGCCGACGACGGCCAGCACGATCGGCCGCTCGAGTGCCATGGGCCTCCCTCTTTGTGAAAATACTCTCAAGCATGGCCGCCGGACCGGCGCTTGTCAACTTCCGAGCGTCCGAGGGGGCCCTCGCCGGGGGGCCCGGTCGGGGGCGCCCCGGTCGAGTCGCTTAACGCGACGCGGCCGGTTGCTACCCCAGCGGCCTCCCGGCGTGCCGCCTCGGCCGCCCCGGAAAATGGAAAGGCCTGACCCCCTCTACGAGAGGGCCTGCTGGAGGTCCTCCAGGAGGTCGTCGACGTGCTCGATGCCGACGGAGAGGCGGACCATGGTGTCGGAGATGCCGAGCGCCGCGCGCCGCTCCGGCGGCAACGAGGCGTGCGTCATGATCGCCGGGTGCTCGACGAGCGACTCGACGCCGCCGAGCGACTCCGCCAGGGCGAAGAGCCTGAGCCGCTCGAGGAAGCGGCGCGCGTCGTCGAGGCCGCCCCTAAGGTCGCAGGTGATCATGCCGCCGAAGCCGCGCATCTGCCGCTTCGCGAGCGCGTGCTGGGGGTGGGACGGCAGCCCCGGGTAGCGCACCCGGGCGATCTTCGGGTGCGTCTCGAGGAACCGCGCGATCGCCATGGCGTTGGCCTCGTGCTGCCGCATCCGGAGCGGAAGCGTCTTCACCCCGCGCATGGCGAGCCAGCTGTCCATGGGGCCCGCCACCGCGCCGATGGCGTTCTGGAGGAACGCGAGGCGCTCCGCCAGGTCCTCGCGGTCGGTCACGACCACGCCGCCGATCACGTCCGAGTGCCCGGCCAGGTACTTGGTGGCCGAGTGGACCACCACGTCGATGCCGAAGCGGAGCGGTTGCTGGAAGTAGGGGCTCGCGAAGGTGTTGTCGCAGATGGTGAGCCATCCGTGCCGGCGGGCGACGGTGGCCATCGCCTCGAGGTCGATGAGCTTCAGCGCGGGGTTGGTCGGGGTCTCGATCCAGACGCCGCGCGTCCGTCCGGTCGCCGCGCGGGCGAGGTTGGCCGGGTCGGTCAGGTCGGCGTAGGCGAAGTCGAGCCCGTAGTCGCGCAGGACCCGCTCGAACAGGCGGAAGGTGCCGCCGTACATGTCGTCCATCGCGATGACGTGGTCGCCCGCCTTGAAGAGGTGCATGACCGTCGTCGAGGCGGCCATCCCGCTCGCGAAGGCGAACCCGAAGCGGCCCCCCTCGAGCGCCGCCACGTTCGCCTCGTAGGCCGCGCGCGTGGGGTTCTTCGTGCGCGAGTAGTCGTAACCGCGGTGCCGGCCCGGCGACTCCTGGACGAACGTCGAGGTCTGGTAGATCGGCGTCATGATGGCGCCCGTCGCCGGGTCGGGCTCCTGCCCCGCGTGGACCGCCAGCGTCTCGAACCGGTGCTCGGGCCTCGTCTTCACGCCGTCCGCCTCCTTCGATCTACTTGATCCGCTCGCCGAGATAGGTGATCAGGTCGATCTTCGTCACGAGCCCGTAGAAGTCGTCGCCCCGCGTCACGATCGCCACCTCGCCCCGGTCGAGGATTGGCATGAGCGCCTCGGCCGGCGCGTCGGGGTCGATCGTCCTGAGCTTCGTGACGACCAGCCGCTCGATCGTGTCGGTCGCCGTCACCCGGCCCTGCACGAGCGGGACGACGAGGTCCGACTCGTCGATGATGCCGAGGAGCTTGTCTCCCGCCATGACCGGCAGTTGCGAGATGCCGTGCGCCTT
>DATCKS010000544.1:0-3660 GCA_036562265.1 Thermodesulfobacteriota bacterium
ACTTCACGGTCAGCTTCGAGGGGGGCGGGACGAGCGAGCAGGCCGGCTACCTCGTGAGCCTCCTCCTCGAGGAGGCCTACCACGCGGTCGGCCGCCGTCTCGAGGCCTACCCGGACGAGCCGGTCCACGCGGTCCTCTACCCGCGCGAGCGGTTCCGCGACGTGACGCGCAGCCCCGACTGGGCGGGCGCGATCTACGACGGCAAGATCCGGCTGCCGATCGGCGGGCTCACCGATCGGACGGAGGCGCTTCGCCGGGTGATCGCCCACGAGTACACGCACGCCCTCGTGCACCGGCTCTCGCGCGGCCGCGCGCCCGTCTGGCTGAACGAGGGGCTCGCCCAGCTCGGCGAGGACGCCGGCATCGAGGCGGCGCGCGACCGGTTCCTCGCCCACGTGCGGGCCGGCGGGCCGGTGGTGAGCCTGCGTCGCCTCGAAGGCAGCTTCATGGGGCTCGGTGCCGCCGAGGCGGAGCTCGCCTACCTCGAGGCGCTGACGGCGACCGACTTCCTCGTGGCGCGGTACGGGCCGGCCGCGAGCCGGCGGATCCTCGACCGGCTCGGCGCCGGCGCGCCCCTCGCGGCGGCGATCGAGGAGGTCCTGTCCGTGAGCTACGAGGAGTTCGAGCGGCAGTGGATGGCGCGCTACCGCTGACGCGCGCGCGCAGGCGGCGTACAATGCCGGGGTGCCCCTGCGACAGACCTCGGCCGTCGTCGTCCGCAGCCTCGATTACGGCGAGTCCGATCGAATCGTTACGTTCGTCACGCCCGACGCCGGCCGCCTGACCGGGATCGCGAAGGGCGCCAGGAAGAGCCGGCGTCGCTTCGGCGCGGCGCTCGAGCTGTTCACCCTGGTCCGCCTGACCTACTTCGAGAAGCCCGCGTTCGACCTGGTCCGCCTCGAGTCGGCCGAGATCCTGGCCAGCTTCCCGGACGCGCGCCGCGACCTCGTGAAGATCGCCCAGGCCGCCTACCTCGTCGAGGCGGCCGGGCGCGCCGTCCAGCCGCGCGAGCCGGCCCTGCCGGTGTTCCGGCTCCTCGTGGAGACCCTCGGCGCCGTCGACGCCGAGCCGCCCGACGAGCGGCGGCTCAGGGCGTTCGAGCTGCGGCTGCTCGCGCTGCTCGGCTACCACCCCGAACTCCGTCGCTGCGCGCGGTGCCGGCGGCATCGACCGGAGGCCGGACGCTTTCGGGTGAGCGTCCAGGCCGGCGGGCTCGTCTGCCGCACCTGCAGCGGCGAGCCCGACTGGGACGGCGCCGCGCTCGCCGGCGAGCCGCTCGGGGCGAGCGCCCCGGCCCTTGCGGGGCGCGAGGCTGCGGCGAGCCTTGCCGACGCCAGGGCCGACTACGTTGCCGTGTCGGGTCGGCTGCTCGACCGGATGGCCGACCTGCTCGACCTGGCCGAGGCGCACCCGGAGCGGGTCCCGCTGCTCGATCTCGAGCCCGCCGAGGCGCTCGAGGCGCGCCGGCTCTTGCCGCGGCTCTTGGCGTCGCACCTGGGGACGGAGTTCAGGTCGCTCGATTTTCTCGATCGACTGACGCACGACCGACTGACGCACGACAATCGGTGAAGGGGAGGGGCGGAAGGATGATCTACGAGCTCAGGGAGTACGCCGTCAGGCCCGGGAAGCTGGCCGAGATGATCGAGCTGTCGGGAGAGGTCGGGCGGCGGATTCGCGGGGACGACTACGGGAAGCTCGAGGGCTACTGGACGACCGAGTTCGGCCCGCTCAACCGCCTGATCAGCTTCTGGAGCTTCCCCAGCCTCGACGAGCGGGCCAGGCTGCGCCAGGCGCTCGGCGAGCACGAGCGCTGGAACCGGGAGTTCATCGCCAGGCTGCTGCCCAACCTGCTCGCCCGCGACACCCGCATCCTGTCGCCCGTCCTGCCGCTCAAGCCGCCGGCGACCCGCGGGCACGTCTACGAGATGCGCCGCTACGTGGCGCACGTGGGCAAGTCGTCGGAGTGGCTGCGCCTCTTCACCGAGGTCATGCCGACGCGCGAGCGGTACTCGCCGAACGCCGGCGTCTTCCGGTGCGAGATCGGCGACCTCGACGAGATCGTCCACTTCTGGCCCTACAGGGACCTGAACCACCGCGCCGAGGTCCGCGCCGCGGTCGCGCAGGATCCGGCCTGGAGAGCCTTCCTGGCCGAGGCGTCGCCCCTCCTGGTCCACGCCGAGGCGGTCGTCCTCGTCCCGACGCCCTTCTCGCCCATGGGCTAGCCTAAGGCGCCTTCCGCTCTGGGAATTTCAGGGGGGACCTGGCTAAGCCCATGTCTTTCCTTGCATTTTTGCCGTCCATTGCTAGGATGGGCGAAGTCCGTTCCACGAGCCTTCGGCCCCGTCCCGCGGAGAGCCTGTGCCTGTCGACAGCCTGGACACCATCGTCTCCCTCTGCAAGCGACGGGGGTTCATCTTCCAGGGGAGCGAAATCTACGGGGGGATCGGCTCCACCTGGGACTACGGCCCCCTCGGCGTCGAACTGAAGAACAACGTCAAGGCCGCCTGGGCGCGCGCGATGTTCCGCGAGCGGGACGACGTGTTCCCGCTCGACGCGGCGATCCTGATGCACCCCCAGGTGTGGGTGGCGTCGGGACACGTCGCCGGATTCGCCGACCCGCTCGTCGACTGCCGCAACTGCAAGAAGCGCTTCCGCGCCGATCACATCGGCGTCGCCGTGGGGGCGGGCGCTCCCGGGGTGCCGGCGGCCGAGGTGCCCTGCCCGAACTGCGGGCAGCGGGCCCTCACCGAGCCCCGCATGTTCAACCTCATGTTCAAGACCTTCATCGGGCCGGTCGAGGACGAGGCCGCGGTCGTCTACCTGCGTCCCGAAACGGCGCAGGGCATCTTCGTCAACTTCGACAACGTCATGACGACGATGCGGCGCAAGCCCCCCTTCGGGATCGCGCAGATCGGCAAGGCGTTCCGCAACGAGATCACCCCCGGGAACTTCACCTTCCGGACGCGCGAGTTCGAGCAGATGGAGTGCGAGTTCTTCTGCCCGCCCGGCACCGACGCCGAGTGGCACCGCAGGTGGGTCGAGGAGCGGTTCCGCTGGTACGTCCGGTACGGGATCAAGGAGGAGAACCTCAGGCTGCGGGAGCACGGCAAGGACGAGCTGGCGCACTACGCGAAGGCGACCGTCGACATCGAGTATCGCTTCCCGATGGGGTGGAGCGAACTCGAGGGGGTCGCCAACCGGACCGACTTCGACCTCAGGCAGCACGCGAAGCACTCCGGCAAGGAGCTGGCGTACCTCGACGACGCCACGGGCGAGAAGGTCGTCCCGTACGTGATCGAGCCGTCGGCCGGCGCCGACCGGGCCACGCTCGCCTTCCTGGTCGACGCGTACGACGAGGAGATGGTGAGGGGCGAGAAGCGCGTCGTGCTTCGCTTCCACCCGGCGCTGGCGCCGACGAAGGTGGCGGTGCTCCCGCTCCTGCGCAACCGCCCCGAGCTGGTCGCGATGGCCCGCGAGCTGGCGGCGCGGCTCAGGCGGCACTTCGCGACCGTGTACGACGACACCGCCTCCATCGGCCGCCTCTACCGGCGCCAGGACGAGGTGGGGACGCTCTTCTGCGTGACGGTCGACGTCCAGAGCCTCGAGGACCGGCAGGTGACCGTGCGCGATCGCGACACCATGCGCCAGGAGCGCATCCCG
>DATCKS010000557.1:0-1830 GCA_036562265.1 Thermodesulfobacteriota bacterium
ACGGGCCTGTGCGCGTCGAGCCAGTCGAAACCCGCTCGACCTCGGAGCTTCGTGACGCTGATGGCAACCCAGCCGGTGGTCGGGCGATGGGGCTCGAGTTTGCGGACGGGGGGAAGACCGTGACGCGCGGGATCGGCCGAGCCGAAGTAGGCGAGCGACAGCCGCGTCACGCCCCGCTCGCGCAGGGCGCTCGCGAGCCGCTTCAGGTCCTGCCCCCAGTCGAGGTCGCTGTCGACGAGGATCCGGTCCGGGTTGCGTGCCGCGAGTTCGTTGAAGGAGGCCAGGTAGTCCGGGTGCGCGAGGCTCGTGGAGAGGACGTGCCAGGCGAGGAGCGCCAGGACCGCCGGCCGGGCGATCCTCGCGGCGCCCGGCGCCCAGAGGCGGACGACGCCGCAGGCCGCCACCATCGCCAGGAAGGGGAAGAGCGGCAGCACGTGGCGCACGCCGATGTTGACGTGGCTCGGCAGGGACGCGAAGAGGATGCCGCACGCCGCCGCGGCGGGGACGAGCCGGCCGCCGTCGGCGTCGCGTCGCCACGCCGCGGCGAGGCAGGCGAGGCCGACGCCGGCGAGGATCAGGAACGGCAGCGGCGACTTCACGGCGACGGCGACGGGGAAGAAGTACCAGACGGTCCGGTTGTGCATCCGCTCGCCGAGGAAATAGCCGGCGTTGCCCCCGGCCTGCTTGCGGCGGAGCGTCTCGATCCCCTCGACGAGCCGGGGCGCCGGTAGGGTCCGGCCGTCGACCGCGCGGCGGGCCGCGGCCACGAGGCCGAGCCCGTCCGCCTGGTGACTCGCCTGACGGCGCTCGCCGTCGGTGAGGATCGAGACCCTCCCGACCTCGAACCGGTACCCGGCCCAGACGACGAGGGAGGCGGCGGCCAGGCAGGCCGCGGCCGAGGCGAGGCGGCTCGGCGCGCTCCCGTCTGCCGACCGGCGCCGCCGCCGCACGGCGAGCACGAACAGCGCCGTGACCGGGAGGAAGACGAGCGCCGAGACCTTCGCGAGCACCGCGAGTCCCGAAGCGAGCCCGAGCCGCACACCGCGCGCGACGCTCGGCCGGACGAGCCAGCGGTCGAAGGCGTACAGGGCCGCGACGAGCGTCGCCACGAGGGCCATGTCGGTCGTGGCGACCCCCGCGTGGCCGAGGGTCGGCGGGAGCGTCGTGAAGAGCCCGAGGGCGACGAGCGCCGCCGCGCCGCCGTAGACGGCGCGTGCCCACGCCCAGGTGAGCCAGGCGGCAGCGATGAAGAAGGGGAGGACCCCGAACCGGGCCAGCGCGAGGGTTCGCTCGTACGAGCCGCCCGCGTAGAGGAGCGCGTTGCCCTCGTGCCACATGTTCGGCTCGCCCGTCGATCGCACGCCACTCAGGCGAGGGCCGATCGCGATGGCGACACGCGCGAGCGGCGGGTGCAGCGCCTCGTAGGCGTACCGGCCGCGGTCGAGCCACTCCATGCCCGCGGCGAGGTGGGCCGGTTCGTCGAAAGTCTGGTTGAAGACCGGGTACGTGGCGACGATGCGGGCGACGGCCAGGGCGACGAGCGCGAACGCGAGCAGCGCGGCGGCTGGCCCGTGCGGCGCCCCGGGCCCGCCTTGCACCCGGGTCGCCTCGGGCTTGGCCCCCCTCGTCGGCCCTCCGGGCACTCGGCAGCTCGGTGCAAGGGTCATGCGGCCGTACCATGACGGCGGCCATGCGGCTCGCCGGGGCGCACGTTGACAGGCCGGGGGCCGGCGTTATACTTACCGTCGATTTCGCGGGCGTAATTCAGTGGTAGAATGTCAGCTTCCCAAGCTGAACGTCGCCGGTTCGATCCCGGTCGCCCGCTCCATC
>DATCKS010000563.1:0-3405 GCA_036562265.1 Thermodesulfobacteriota bacterium
GCAGAAGCAAGACTACTGGCGATACAACATTCGTCTCACCACGATCCTCCTCGTCATCTGGTTCGTCGTCGCCTACCTCATCTCGGGTCTCTGGGCCGGCGCACTCAATCGGTACACCTTCCTCGGGTTCCCGCTCGGCTACTACATGGCCGCGCAGGGGTCGCTCATCGTCTTCGTCGTGGAGATCGCGGTCTACGCGTATCTCATGAACAAGAAGGACCGCGAGATGGGGATCCGCGAGGAGAGGCGGTCATGAACCTCCGGAAGGTCTTCCTGCTCTACACGCTGGCGTTCATCGGCGTCACGATCCTGATCGGCCTCCTCGAGCGGTTCGCCGGCCTGCCGAACCAGTGGATCGGCTGGCTCTTCATGGGCCTCTCGCTCGGGATCTACATCGTCATCGGGATCATCACGCGGACCAGCGAGGCGGACCAGTACTACGTGGCCGGGCGGGGCGTGCCGGCCGTCTTCAACGGGATGGCGACCGGCTCCGACTGGATGTCGGCGGCCTCCTTCATCTCGATGGCGGGTTCGCTCTCGGTGCAGGGCTTCTCGGGCCTCGCCTACGTCATGGGCTGGACCGGCGGCTACCTGCTGCTCGCCGTCCTCCTCGGTCCCTACCTGCGCCAGTTCGGCGCCTACACGATCCCGGACTTCCTGTCCGCGCGGTACGGCGGCGTCACGCCGCGGGTGATCGGCGTCGTGGCGGCCATCGCCTGCTCCTTCACGTACCTGATCGCGCAGGTCACGGGTGTCGGGATCATCGTCTCCCGCTTCATCGGCATCGACTTCAACGTCGGCGTCTTCGTCGGCCTGATCGGCGTGCTCTTCTGCTCGGTCCTCGGCGGGATGCGGTCGGTGACGTGGACGCAGGTCGCCCAGTACATCATCCTGATCATCTCGTACCTGGTGCCGGTCGTGTACCTCTCGTACTCGCTCTTCGGCATCCCCTTCCCGCAGCTCACCTACGGCCGGGTCCTCCAGAGCAACAACACCCGGGCCATCCAGGTGACGGCCGACCCGACGGAGAAGCAGACCCGGGCGCTCTGGCAGGCGGAGGCGGAATCCGCGACCGCCAGGTTGAGCGACCCGAGCCTCTCGGAGAGCGAGAGGGCCGCGGTCGCGGCGCAGCGCCGGATCGCCCTGCAGCAGGCCAAGGCTCCGGCGCCGAGCGAGACGGCCACGCTCGGCTACTACCTCATGGTGCCGAGCGGGACCGGCATGTGGAACTTCCTCGCGCTCACCCTCTGCCTCATGGTGGGTACGGCGGGGCTTCCCCACATCCTCACCCGGTACTACACGACCCCCTCGGTGCGCGAGGCGCGCAACTCGGTCGCCTGGTCGCTCTTCTTCATCTTCCTCCTCTACTTCACGGCGCCCGCGTACGCCGCCTTCGCGCGGTTCGAGGTGTACGACAAGCTCGTCGGCCGGAGCATCTCCGAGATCCCGAGGTGGGTGAGCCTCTGGCAGCCGGCGGGGCTCTTCGAGATCGTCGACAAGGCGGGCGACGGGATCATCAACTTCGCCGACTTCGTCGTGAAGAGCAGCGACTTCGTCGTGCTCGCGACGCCGGAGATCGCCGGGCTGCCGTTCGTCATCACCGGCCTCGTCATGGCCGGCGGTCTCGCCGCGGCGCTCTCCACGGCGGACGGCCTGCTCCTCACGATCGCCAACGCGTTCTCGCACGACCTCTACTACAACGTCATCGACCGGAACGCGTCCCTGGTGAAGCGTCTCACGATCACCAAGGTCCTCCTCATCGTCACCGCGCTCGTCTCGGCGTGGGTCGCGACGTTCCGCCTGGCCATCATCGTGGAGCTGGTGGCGTGGGCGTTCAGCCTCGCGGCGGCCTCGTTCTTCCCGGCGCTCGTCATGGGCATCTGGTGGAAGCGGGCCAACAAGCCTGGCGCCGTCGCCGGGATGCTCGTCGGCCTCGGCGTCACGCTGTACTACATGATCGGCAGCCGGTTCTACGGCGTGTCGTGGTTCGGCACGGCGACGATCGCCTCGGCCATCTTCGGCATGCCGCTCGGCTTCCTCACGATCTGGATCGTCTCGCTCCTGACGCCGGCGCCGCCGAAGGAGCTGCAGGACTTCGTCATGAGCGTCCGCTACCCGAAGTCGGGGCAGGCGGCCGAGCCGACGAAGACCCTCGGCGGCAGGACGGCCCCGGCTCACTGAGGCACCGGACCGCGGCCGGGGGCCCCTTGGGGGGCCCCCGGCCGGGTCGTTCGTCCATGGCGCAGGCCCTCTACACGCTCCTCGTGATCCTCAAGTTCCTCGCGTTCATGGGGATCGTCTACCTCGGGCTCCACATGCTCGCGGCGCGGCTCGTGACGAAGCCGGACAGCAAGATCCTCGGCTTCTTCGCCCTCGTCACGTCGCCGCTCACCGGCGCGGTCCGCCGCTTCGTCCCGCCCGGGACGGCGGAGCCGAGGCTGCGGGCGCTCACCATGGGGATCCTCGTCGCCGGATGGCTCCTCTTCACGGCGCTCGCCGTCCCGCTCACGCCGCGATGAAGCCGATCCTCCTCCTTGCCGGCGTGAACCTCGGCGCCGTCGTCCTCCTGGTGCTCCTCGTCGGCTCCGCGCTGGTCGGTTCCCTCTCGCCCGTGCCCTACCGCGTCGCCCTCGTCGGCCTCCTCGCCGGCTACCTCGTCCTCTGGGTCAGGGTCGAGCGGGACCTCGGACGGGGACGCCACCTGCTGCTCCGCGCCTTCCGGGCCCTCGCCGCGCTCGTCATCGCCCTCGTGGCCGCCCCCATGGTCGTCCTCACGCCGGTCTTCTCGCTCGAGGCGCAGCTCCCCGAGTCGGCCGGGTTCGATCGCGTGTCGGCGCGCTCGATGGTGGTCGTGCGCGTCGCGCGCGACGCGCTCGTGACCTCGAACGTGCTGGCCGGGGGAGCGGCGGTCGCGGTCGGGATGGTCGCGCGGTGGCGCCGGCGATCGTCGCCGGCTTCCGGTTCCGACGCGGCCTGACCTCACTCCTCGCCGGCCGCGTGTCCCAGGACTCGGGCCACGGCGTCGAGCGTGGACGAGCCGGCGCCCGCGGCGGCGAGGTCGAGGAAGCGCGAGAGCGCGGCCGAGGCGACCGGCAGGGGGAGCCCGAGGTCGAGCCCGCGCTCGACGACGAGCCCGAGGTCCTTGCTGAGGATCGGCAGCACGTCCTGCCGGTCCGGCCTGCCCGCGGCGGCCGCCGCGCCGAACGTCCGGAGCACCCAGGAGTCCCCCGATCCGTGCGTGAGGACCTCGAGGAGCACGCCCTGGTCGAGCCCCATCCGGTCGGCCAGCGCGAACGCCTCGCCGACCGCCGCCGCCCCGACGCCGACGAGGAGCTGGTTCACGAGCTTCACCGCCTGGCCGTCGCCGGGGCGCGGACCGACCTGGTAGAGCTTGCGGCAGAGGAC
>DATCKS010000565.1:0-1909 GCA_036562265.1 Thermodesulfobacteriota bacterium
GCGCGGCCTGCTCCCGCTCCTGCCGAGGCTCCCCGGCTTCGAGGCGGAGGCGGCCGCCGCCTCCCCGTGGTCGTCCGTGTGCGAGCGCGCCCTCCCGGCGTTCGAGCGGCTGGTCGAGGGAGGGCGGACGCGCACGGTGCCTGCGCTCCTCGACGCCGCGGAGACGCTGCTCGGCCTCGGTCCGGGACTCACCCCGTCGGGCGACGATGCGCTCGTCGGCTACGTCGCGGCGCTCTGGACCGCGGGGGCGTCGGGGCGCGCCCTCGTGCGCGACGTCGCCGCGCCCCTCGCCGAGCGTGCCGCCGCGAGAACCACCAGGCTTGGCCGGGAGATCCTCGGATGCGCGGCGCGCGGTCTCGCCGCCGAACCGCTGGGGCGTCTTGCCCGTTGCGGCGACGCGGAGTCGGTTGCAGGGCTCCTCGCCTGCGGGGCGACCTCGGGGGGCGACTGCCTCGTCGGCTGGGTGGCCGGCCTTCTGGCGTCGCGCGCCTGAGGCGCCGTCACCTCGCGCCGGTCCGGCCGATGCACCGGCGCGTGGGCCGGGGTCCGCGCGACGGTCCCCGGCAGGAGGAGGCGTCATGCGGTGGGGACGGCTGGCAGGCGGGCTGGCGATAGCCGGGGTGGCCGGCTGGTACGCGCGTACGGGGCGGTACGCAAGCATCCGGTGGGATCGCCCGGGTCGGCCGCCCTACGACGAGTCCGGCGGCGTGCGGGCGGGCGACCTCGAGGTCGTGCACGAGTTCCACGGCGCGATGCCGACCGGCGTCACGGTGTCGCGCGAGGGGCGGATCTTCGTGAACTACCCCCGCTGGGAGGACCCGATCGACTTCACCGTGGCGGAGCTTCGCGAGGGGCGCGAGGTCCCCTTCCCGGACGCCGGAAGCCAGGGCGACGCCTCGCCCGACCAGCTCTTCTCGGTGCAGAGCGTCGTCGTCGACCCGGCCGATCGGCTCTGGGCGCTCGACACCGGCACCGTCGACATGGGCCCCATCCGGGGCCGCGACTGGGCGAAGCTCGTCGGCATCGACCTTGCGACCGGCCGGATCGTCAAGACGATCCGCTTCCCGCCCGGCGTCGTGCACGAGACGACCTACCTCAACGACGTCCGCTTCGACCTGCGCCGCGGCGACGACGGCATGGCGTTCATCACCGACTCGTCGTCGTCCGGGCCGAACGGCATCATCGTCGTCGACCTTGCCTCCGGCCGGAGCTGGCGGAAGCTGAACGACCACCCCTCCGTGCGGCCGGACCGGGCCTTCTTCGCCGTGCTCGACGGCGGCCCGGTGATGCTCCGCCCGAGGGACCGGCTCCTGCCGAAGCCGGCCGCCATAGGCTCCGACGGCATCGCCATCGCCGCCGGCGGCACGCGGCTCTTCTACTGCCCGCTCTCGAGCCGCAGCCTCTACAGCGTGAGCGTCGACGCCCTGGCCGACGAGGGGGCCTCCGACGCCGACGTGGCGCGGACGATCGAGCGCGAGGACCGGCGCTTCGCCTCCGACGGCCTCGAGGCCGACCTGCAGGGCCGCATCTACCTCACCGACTGGGAGCACAACGCGATCGTGGTGCGGACGCCCGAGGGACGGTACGAGACGCTCGTGTGGGACCCGCGCCTCTGGTGGCCCGACACGCTCAGCCTCTCGGACGACGGCTACCTGTACGTCACCGCGAACCAGCTCCAGCGACAGGCGAAGTTCCACCGCGGCCGCGACCTCCGGCGCCGCCCCTTCCACCTCTTCCGCCTGGCGGTGAACGCCACACCGGTGCGCCTCTCGCGCGAGGCGCCGCGCGCGGCGGCCGAGGGCCGGTAGCCCAGGGACGGCCGGCCGCGGCCCGAACCGGCCGCCGGCCGCCCCGGGGCCGGCGGCGTCGGCCTTCGCCTGAGACGTTGCAGCTTCTCGCGGTACGCAAT
>DATCKS010000567.1:0-5787 GCA_036562265.1 Thermodesulfobacteriota bacterium
TCTGTGCGGGCTCGACGAGAGGCCCAAGCCCGGTGAGCCAGGCTGACCCACGGGCTCACGACCCCAAGGCCTGACGGTCTACCGGGCTCGGCTCGTTGACGCCCCCAAGATACAAGGCCTTTCCATTTTCCAGACCGGCACGCGGAAAGGCCTGCCCCCCTCACCTCGACGCCAGCAACCTGACCGGCGAGCTCGAAGAGCGGAGCCCATCTGCAAACCAATTTCGTTATTGGTTTGCTCCACCGCCCGCTTCGCTGGCCTTGTCACTCGCCGACTTGCGCGAATCGACCGAACACCGTTTGACACCAAACCGGCGGCGCGGCATGCTGATGGTTCACACAGGGCACTTCCAACCGGCGTGGAGGAAACGATGTTCCGCTACGGCATGCGGCTCTTCGGAACCCCCGTCCTCGCGCTCGCGCTCGTCCTCGCCGTCTTCACCTCCCCGGCCACCGCCCAGTCGAAGCTGCGCGTGGCCTACGGCGACGTCCCGAGCGCCGAATCGCTCAACCTCCTCATCGCCCTCGAGCAGATCAAGGCCCGCGGCGTCGAGGTCGAACTCCTCACGGTCAAGTCGGAGGACCTCGCGGTGCAGGCCGTCGCCAACGGCCAGGCGGACGTGGGTGTCGGCACCCCGTACGCGGCCATGCAGCGTCTCAAGGTCCCGCTGCGGTTCTTCTACCAGCTCAGCACGCTGCGCTTCTTCCCGGTCGTCAACGGTGAGTTCTACAAGAGCTGGAAGGATCTCGACGGCCAGGAGTTCGTCGTCCACTCGCGCGGCTCCGGCACCGAGGCCATCATCAAGCTCATGGCCCAGAAGCACGGGATCACCTTCAAGAACCTGAGCTACGTCCCGGGCTCCGAGGTGCGGGCGCTCGCCCTCCTGCGCGGCAACATCAAGGCGACCATCGTCGACTCGGCCAACCGGCGCTTCATCGAGCGCGAGGCGCCGGGGAAGTTCATCTTCCTGTCCACCGGCGACACGAAGGCGACCGACGACGCGCTCTTCGCCCGGCAGGAGTGGCTCGAGCGCAACGCCCAGGTCGCCGACATCGTGGTCGAGGAGTTCCTCAAGGTCTGGCGCGAGGTCAAGAAGAACCCGGCGTTCGTGGCGGAGGCGCGGGCGAAGTACGGCCTCCTCAAGGACCTCCCGGCCGACCTGGAGAAGGACATCGTCCCCTACTACCAGGAGGCCGCCGAGGCCGGGGTCTATCCGGTCGACGGCGGCGGCGTCGAGGCGGTGAAGAACGACTTCGCCTTCTTCACCCTCTCGGGCGCCATCCAGGGCGACCCGAACACGCTCAAGGTCGAGGACTTCTGGAACCTCGAGCCGCTCAACCGGGCCATCCAGAAGCTCGGCCGCCAGGCGCGGCTCGAGCGCCCTGGCACGCTCGCCCGGTAGCCGCGTGACCGTACCGATCGCATGGCGGATGCCCGGAGGCGGCGCGCTCGCGCGCGGCCTCCGGGCGTCGGTCCTCTGGCGCCTGGCCTCGATCGCGCTCGTGCTCGGCGCCTGGGAAGTGGCCGGCCGCATCCCGGTGAGCTTCGCCTTTCCGAGCTTCAGCGCCACGGCCGGCGCCTTCGTCGCCGCCGTCGCCGACGGGAGCCTGCTGCGCGCCTACCTGACCACGCTCGAGCCGCTCGTCATCGGGCTCGCCCTCTGCGCCACCGTGGGGGTCCTCACGGGGATCGCCATGGGCCTCGCGCGGCCGGCCGAGTGGCTCCTCGCCCCCGTCTTCGTCGTCATGCAGGCGGCTCCCATGGCGGCCCTGATCCCGCTCATCACGTTCGTCTACGGGATCGGGCTCGTGGCGAAGGTGCTCGCGGTCGTCGTCCTCGCCGCACCGGTCATCGTGCTGAACGCGTACAAGGCGGTCCGGACGGTGAGCCCGTCGCTGATCGAGATGTGCCGGTCGTTCCAGGGGACTCGCCGGCAGGAGATCGTGAAGATCATCCTCCCCGCGGCGAGCCCCGTCATCTTCGCCGGCCTGCGGCTCGGCGTGGCCGCCGGCTTCATCGGGATCGTCCTGGCGGAGCTGCTCATCACGCCCACCGGCATCGGCGACCTCATCACCTACAGCGCGTCCATCGCCGACTACCCGACGATGTACGCCGTGATCGCCTCCATCATCGTCGTCGCGGGCGTCACGGTGTCGCTCCTCGAGCGCGCCGAGACCCGCTTCTTCCGCCCCGAAGCCAACCGGAGGTGAGCCCACAGATGACCCCCCACGCCGTCGAGGTGCGCGGGATCAGCAAGAGTTACGGCGGCGAGATCCAGGCGCTGCGGGACATCACCCTCGAGTTCCCCAGGGGCGAGTTGACGACCCTCCTCGGGCCGTCGGGCTGCGGCAAGACGACCCTCCTCAAGATCATCGCCGGCCTCATCCAGCCGGACGCCGGTGAGGTGCTCGTCGGCGGCCGCAGGGTGACCGGACCCGGGCCCGAGCGGGCCTTCGTCTTCCAGGACTTCGCCCTCATGCCGTGGGCCACGGTGCTGCGCAACGTCGGCTTCGGCCTCGAGCTCAGGGGGACGCCCCGCGGCGAGCGGGAGGACGTGGCGCGCCGCTACATCGAGGAGGTGGGGCTCCTCGGCTTCGAGCACCGCTACCCGCACGAGCTGTCGGGCGGGATGCGGCAGCGGGTCGGCCTCGCCCGCGCCCTGGCCGTGAACGCCGAGGTCATCCTCATGGACGAGCCGTTCTCGGCCGTCGACGAGCAGACCCGCCGGAAGTTCCAGGAGGACCTCCTCCAGCTCCTCGCCCAGGAGAAGAAGACCGTCATCTTCGTGACGCACAGCATCGAGGAGGCGGTCTACCTCTCGAACCGGATCGTGCTCCTGTCGAGGCGGCCGGGGAGCGTGTCGCGGATCATC
Organism: Thermodesulfobacteriota bacterium; assembly: GCA_036562265.1. Lineage (GTDB taxonomy): Bacteria > DASVDK01 > DASVDK01 > DASVDK01 > DASVDK01 > DASVDK01. The sequence goes on from DATCKS010000567.1 coordinate 2,873, forward strand.
CGCACGAGCTTCGACCGGTCGGGCAGTCCCGACGAGATCCGGCGCGCCGAGGCGTACCTCGACACCGTCGAGGAGATCTGGCAGCTCCTCAAGCAGTACCTGGTGTGACGTCGATGCGCCTCTCCCGACTCCCCATGATGTCGTCGCTGCTCCTCTGGGGCCTCCTCTGGGAGGCGGTCGGCCGGGCCGAACTCGTCCCCATCGTGCCGCCCCTCACCGAGGTCGTCGTCACCTTCGGCCGACTCCTCGGCACCGAGACGTTCGTCGCGGCCGTCTCGACCTCGCTCGTCTCGTTCGCGCTCGGGCTTTTCCTGGCCATCGTCATCGGGATCCCGCTCGGCGTCCTCATGGGGCGGGTCGACGCGGCCGACCGGCTCCTCGGGCTCTGGGTCAACGTGTTCGCGAGCGCGCCGCTGACCGCGCTCGTGCCGGTGCTCATGCTCCTCTTCGGCCTCGGCAGCACGACGGTCGTCGTCACGGTGGTCCTCTTCGCCGTCTGGATCATCGTCCTCGACACGCGGGCCGGCATCCGCCACGTGAGCCCGTCGCTCGTCGAGATGGCGCGGGCCTTCGGCGCGAGCCGGGCGGCCGTCTATCGCAAGATCCTCTTCTTCGCGGCGCTGCCCGAGATCCTGGCGGGGATCCGCCTCGGCTTCATCCGGGCCGTGAAGGGGGTGGTGATCGGCCAGCTCCTCGTGTCGATCATCGGGCTCGGGGAGCTGTTCGAGCTGTACTCGCGGAACTTCCTGATGCGGGAGTTCTGGGCGCTGACCCTCGGGCTCTTCGTCTTCGCGCTCGTCGGGTCGGCGGCGATCGGGCTGCTCGAGCGCCGGGTGGAGTACTACGCGGCCTCGCGCGGCTAGCCGATCGTGACCACGAGGTCGCCGACCCGGTCGACGTGTCCCTCGAGGCGGTCGCCCGGCCGGATCGGCCCGACCCCCTCCGGGGTCCCCATGAAGATCAGGTCGCCGGGCGCGAGCGCCACGAGCTGGGAGAGGATGGCGATGGTCTCGGGGAGCGTCCAGATGTGGTAGCGCAGGTCGCTCTGCTGGCGGATCTCGCCGTTGATCTTGAGCCAGATCGCGCCCGAGTCGGGGTGACCGATCTCGGCCGCGGGGCGAAGCGCGCTGCACGGCGCCGACTGATCGAACCCCTTGCCCATGTCCCACGGCCGCCTGAGGTCCTTGGCCTGGGCCTGCAGGTCGCGCCGCGTGAGGTCGAGCCCCACGCCGTAGCCCCAGACGTGCTCGAGGGCGCGCGCCTCGGGGATGCGGACGCCGCCCTTGCCGATGGCGGCGACCAGCTCGATCTCGTGGTGGAGGTCGTTCGTCGCCATCGGAAACGGGATCGCCGACCCGCTCTCGACGATCGCGTCGCCCGGCTTCATGAAGAAGAACGGCGGCTCGCGGTCGGGGTCGTGCCCCATCTCGATGGCGTGGGCGCGGTAGTTGCGGCCGATGCAGTAGATCCGGCGGACCGGGAAGCGGTCCCGGCTCCCCGCGACCGGCAGCGAGGGGATCGGCGGCTGCTCGATGACGTAGGCCATGAACGTATCATACCCGAATTCCGGCACGACGAGACGCGAAATGGGACGCCGCAAGGACGCCGCCACGAAAACGGATACCGGTAGGAGCAACGGGTCCCGCCCCGAGCCGCGCGCCCTCGAGCGCACGCTCGCCGAGCTACGCCGGCTCCTCGCGAGCGGCCGCTACCCCGTGGGGAGCCGCCTGCCGGCGGAGCGGGAGTTCGCCGTCACGCTGCGCGTCGGGCGCTCGACGCTGCGCAAGGCGCTCGCCGTCCTCGAGGCCGACGGGAAGATCTGGCGGCACGTCGGCCAGGGGACGTTCGTCGGCCGGACCCCGCCCGGCCAGGCGATCGAGCCGGTGGTGGACGTGCAGGGCGCCAGCCCGCGCGAGGTGCTCGACGCGCGGCTCGTCCTCGAGCCGGCCATCGCCCAGTTCGCGGCCGTGAGCGCCAGGCCCGAGGACATCGCCTACCTGCGCCGGTGCCTCGAGAAGCGCGAGGCGGCCACCGACCCGGAGACGTACGAGTTCTGGGACCACACGCTGCACCGCGCCATCGCCGAGGCGACCCACAACCCGCTCCTCGTCGCCTTCCTCGAGATCGTGAGCCGGCTTCGGCGCGAACCTGGCTGGAAGGCCTACCGGCTCTCCACCCTCACCCCGGAGCGGCGGGCGCGGTCGGCGCTCCAGCACCGCGCCATCGTCGACGCGATCGCGGCGCGCAACGCGCGCGACGCGTTCGAGGCGATGCGGACGCACATCGACACCATCCGGACGAACCTCTTCCGGGAACAGGAGGACGGCGGGGAGGGCGTCTAGCTCGCCCTCGATCGCTTGCGGTCGAGCAGCTGGTCGACGAGCGCGAGGAGCGCGTCGCGGTCGAACGGCCTGGCGAGGTAGGCCGAGGCGCCCGCCAGGACGGCCCTGGCGTGCATCTCGGTGGAGGCCTCCGCGGTGCAGACGATGATCGGGCGCGTGGGCCAGCGCGCCTGGGCGAGCCGGCAGACCTCGAGGCCGTCGCCGTCGGGGAGCGCGACGTCCACGAGCACGAGCGCGGGGGGCCTGGCGTCGGAGAGCGCCGTCCGCGCCTCCGCGACGCTCGACGCGACCATGAGCTCGTAGCCGGCCGGCTCCAGGGCGGCCCGGAGCATCGGAGCGATGCCGGCCTCGCCCTCGACGATGACGACCCGCGGCACCATGCGAGCCTCCACTCCCGGAGTGTGAAGGCTATCACACTTTTCGGCCGCTGGCCTGATGCTCAGGAGAGCACCTGTCGGCGTGCTAGTCGCGCATCGTGGCGGGATCGAGGCCGTGCTCGCGGCAGAAGGCCTCGTAGGCGAAGGGGGAGATCTCGCTCGGCTTGATCTCGCTGCGGCCGCCCCAGAAGACGTT
>DATCKS010000568.1:0-1543 GCA_036562265.1 Thermodesulfobacteriota bacterium
CTCCTCTACCTGCTCCTCCCGGCCGCCGTGGACCGCGACCGGCGCCGCACGTACCTGGCCGTGCTGGCCCTGGTCCTCATCGGCGTCACGGCCCACCCGACGACGGTGTTCCCGCTCGCCGGCTTCGTCCTCGGGCTGCACCTCGTCCGAGCTTCCGGCGACGTCGCGTGGCGCTGGCCCTCGCGCCGTGCGTGGCTCGCCCTCTGGGCGCCCCTCGCCTCCGTCGCGCTCCTCGGCATCGGCGCCCTGGCCGCCACCGGGAACCTCGACGCGCTGAGGAACGGCGACACCCGCGGCGTCGCCGTCACGATTCGCCTCGTGCCCGCGATCGCGCAGTGGGCGTCCCCCGTCGTGATCGCCGCGGCGATCGCGGGCGGGATCGGCCTCCTGGCCGCCTCCGCGGCCGACCGCCGTTGGGCCGCGAGCGCGCTCCTCGGCGCCGCGAGCGGCACCGGACTCCTCCTCGCGGCCTCGCTCGTGACCGCCGTCTACAGCGACTACGCCATTTCGATCCTGCCGCTCGCCTTCGTCACGATCGGCGGCGCAGTCCAGCGCCTGGGCGAGGCGCTGGGAGGGAAAGGAGCGCGGATCGCCGTCGGGGGGAGCCTCGCGGTCCTCGTCGCGGGCGTCCTCCCCAGCACCGTGTCGCACGCCTCCGACGGAAGCCGTCTCGACCCGAGGCCCGCGCACGAGCACATCCGGGCCGCGGCGGAGAGAGGCGTCCACGCGCCCGTCTTCGCGCCCGTGCTGGAGCTCCACCGGTTCTATTCGCCGGAGATCCCGTTCGTGAAGCTGCCGTCCGGCACGGCCCGCCTCGAGCGCGCCCTCGCGGAGGACGGCGGGTTCTGGCTGATCGGCTTCTATCACCGGGAAGGCCTGGTCCTCGCCGGCCACGACGTCGACGACTGGATCCGGGCGCACTGCCACAGCGTGCTCCGGACCCAGCGCCCGCGCCTCGACTACCGCGTCTACCGGGTCGAGCTGCACTGGTGCGGCCACGACCGCCGCCCGGACGCGAGGGTTACGCCATGATGCCGCCGGATCCGATCCCGGGTCCGATCCCGCCAGGTGGACCGCTCGGTGGATCGCCCCGTGTGCCGCCTGGGATGCCGCCCGGCATCCCGCCAGGCGCGCCGCCCGGTATGCCCTCCGGTATGCCGCCCGGCCCGGCGCCGGCCGCCTCCGGGAGGCCGTACGGCCTGGTCGCTCGCACGCCGCCCAGCCTCGCCTCCGGGCGCGTTCGCGTCGCGGGCGTCGACGGGTGGGACCCGCTCCAGTTCTGCGTCGCCTTGATGATCCTCACCTCCCTCTGGCGAATCCAGGAGATCTGGCCGCCCCTGGGAGTGATCCAAGTCCCGTCGCTCTCGTTCCTCGGCGCCACGATCCTGCTCCTGCTCGACCGGGACCCACGCCGTGGTCTGGGGCGTCTCAGGCACCCCATCGCGTGGACCATCGCCGTGCTCACGTTGCTGCTCGTCGCCACCATCCCGGGGAGCATCTACGCGGAGGGGAGCTACAACTTCATGAAGCGGGACCACATCAA
>DATCKS010000582.1:0-3184 GCA_036562265.1 Thermodesulfobacteriota bacterium
ACCACCATGGCGACGAGGAGCCCCACCGCGAGCCACTCGGCCGCCGCCACGAGGAGGTCGAGCGCGCGGGCCCCCGGACCCGCGCGCCGCGCCGGCATCAGCGGAGCCCCTGGATCGTGGTGATGAGCGCCCCGCCGCCCGGCACCTCGGCGGCGAACCGCTCGTACACGCTCGACGACGCCTTGATGAAGGCGTCCTTGTCCGCCTCGTTGACCGCGATCCCCTTCATCTGCTGGACCAGCTCCGAGTCGAGCCGCTCGCCCTCGCTCCGGGCGAAGTCGCCGACCTCGCGCGCGATCCGCACGAGCGCCTGCTGGACGTCGGGCGCGAGCCGCTTCCAGGTAGTCTCGCCGATGGTGAGGTAGGCGGGGCTGTACACGTGGCCGGTCATGGAGAGGTACTTCTGCACCTCGTGGAGCTTGGCGCCCCAGATCTGCGCGAGCGGGTTCTCCTGCGCGTCCATGACGCCCGACTGGAGCGCCGAGTAGACCTCGTTGAGCGGCATCGGGGAGGGGTTGGCGCCGTACGCCTGGAACATCCGCACGCGCCAGACGCCGGACGGCACCCGCAGCTTGATCCCCTTGAGGTCCTCCGGCTCGACGATCGGCCGCACGTTGTTCGTGATGTGCCGGAAGCCGTTCTCCCAGACGCCGAGCACGCGCAGCCCCTTGGTCGGCAGGCCGGAGAAGAGCATCTGCTCGATCACCGGGCTCTCGGCGACCTTCTTCATGTGCGCGCGGTTCACGATGATGTACGGCATCTCGAAGACGCCGAACTTCGCGTCGACCGTGCTCATGATGGTGGAGGGGAGGAACATCTCCGGCGCGCCGACGCGCACCCCCTTGAGCATCTGCTCGTCGCTGCCGAGCTGCGACGAGTGGAAGACGCGGACCTCGACCTTCCCCTTGAGCTCCTGGTTCACCCGCTTCGCGAACTCGTTGGCGCTGATGTCGAAGAGCGAGTTCGGGAACCCGACGTGCCCGAGCCGCAGGACGACCGGCTCGGCGGCGGACGCCTTGCCCGTGCCGAGGCCGAAGACGCCGAGGGCGGCGCTCGCGAGGACTGCGACGAGGAGTTCGCGACGGGAGATCACGCGCATGGCGGCACTCCTTCTCCTGCGCGGCGGCGGCCGCGCTATCGCCTCGCGTCGTGGTGCGCGAGGAACCGTTCCTGGGCGGCCCGGACGCCGGCGCCGAGCGGCACGTCGATGCCGAGCGCCTTGAGCCCCATCTCGACGCCGCCCAGGGTGCCGAGCACCTCGAGTTCGCCGAGGTGCCCGAGATGACCGATCCGGAAGACCTTCCCCTTGATCTTCGACAGCCCCATGCCGAGCGACAGGTTGTGCCGCTCGAGGACCACGGCGAGCAGCCGGTCCGCGTCGTGACCGGGCGGCATCTTCACGGCGGTGAGGGTGTTGGAGTACTCGGCCGGGTTCTGGCAGAGGATGTCGAGCCCCCACGCGCGGACCGCCGCCCGCACGCCGTCGGCCAGCCGGGCGTGCCGCGCGAAGACCTGCTCGAGCCCCTCTTCGAAGAGCATGTCGAGCGCCTCGCGCAGGCCGTAGAGCAGGTTCGTGGCCGGCGTGTAGGGGAAGAAGCCCTTCTGGTTCTGCTCGATCATCGGCCGCCAGTCGTAGAAGCTGCGCCGCGTCCGGTTCGACCGCGAGGCCTTAAGCGCCTTCTCGCTGATCGCGACCAGACCGAGGCCGGGCGGGAGCATGAGCCCCTTCTGGGAGCCGGTGACGGCGACGTCGACCCCCCATTCGTCCATCCGGAAGTCGATCGAGGCGAGCGAACTCACGGTGTCGACGAGGAGGAGCGCCGGGTGCCGGGCGCGGTCCATGGCGCGCCGCACGGCGGCGATGTCGCTCGTGACGCCGGTGGAGGTCTCGTTGTGGACCGCGAGGACCGCCCGGTACGTGTGCGCCGTGTCGGCCGCGAGCGTCTCGTAGACGACGGAGGCCGGGATGCCCTGTCCCCACTCGAGCGGCACCGTCTCCACCTCGAGGCCGTGGGCCCGCGCCATCTCGGCCCAGAGCATGGCGAAGTGGCCGGTCTCGAACGTGAGCACGCGATCGCCCGGCGAGAGCGTGTTCACGAGCGCCGCCTCCCACGCGCCGGTCCCCGAGCCGGGGTAGAGGACGACGTGTCCCTTCTCGGTCTTGAAGACCTTCTTGAGGTCGGCGAGGAGCCCGAGCGCGAGGCGCGCGAACGCCGGCCCGCGGTGGTCGATGACCGGCGCCGCCATGGCGCGCAGGATGCGATCGGGGGTGTTGGTGGGGCCTGGGATCTGCAGGAAGTGTCGGCCGGCGGCCGGCCGCGTCCGGCTCTGCGTCATCTCGAAGCGGTCTCCGTGGAAAGATGCTCGGCCACGACGCGCATCTTGCGCCGCACGTGCGCCACGGCGAGCGCCTCGGCGCGGGCGGCGTCCCCGGCGGCGAGCGCCCCGAGGATGGCGCGGTGCTCGTCGAGGCCGACCCGGCCCTGCCCGTCGATCTCGAGCGTCGCCGCACGGTAGCGCATCACCCGCTCGTGGAGCCCGCGCACGAGCCCCTCGAGGCGCCGGCTCCCCGCGATCCGGTAGATCGCCCCGTGGAATTCGGTGTTGATCCGGAGGAGCGCCTCGGTATCCCCGGCGGCGACCGCCTCCGCGCTGGCGTCGAGGAGCGCCGAGAGCCGTGCCGCCTCCGCTCCGGTCATGCGGGCGGCCGCGAGCCTCGCCGCGTAGCCCTCGAGGGTGGCGCGGATGCCGTAGATCTCCTCCACCTCCTCGCGCGAGAGGCCGGCCACGCGCAGCCCCGTCCCCCCCGGCACCCGCTCGACCAGGCCCTCCAGCTCCAGCTTGTGCAACGCCTCGCGGATGGGGGTGCGGCTGATGCACAGGGCGGCGGCGAGATCGGCCTCGACGAGCTTCGTCCCCGCCGGGTAGACCGAGTCGAGGATGGCCTGCCTGAGCCGCACGTAGACCTCTTCCCGGAGCGGGCGGGGAACCGCGATCTCGAGGCGGGCCAGCGGTTGCCTCATGGCGACCTCGGCTCGGGATACGGGATACCGCTGCCCAGCCTACGGCCCGACCGCCGGAAAGTCAACAAAATAAAACACCATTCTCATCGCGTCAGCCGGCGAGGCCGCGATAGACGAGCTGGAGGGCGGTCGCCGCGAGCAGGAGCCGGACCGCCCGCATG